>CAIKKJ010000050.1 GCA_903827955.1 uncultured Verrucomicrobia subdivision 3 bacterium | reverse complement strand
GTTCCCGCTGCACGTTTGGTTGCCGGACGCGATGGAAGGCCCGACCCCCGTGTCCGCCTTGATCCACGCCGCGACGATGGTGGCCGCCGGTGTTTACATGCTTTGCCGCACGTTATTCCTTTTCAACCCGGACTCGCTGCACATCATTTCTTACATCGGCGGATTCACCGCTCTGCTCGCTGCACTTATGGCCGTGCAGCAAAATGACATCAAACGCATCATCGCCTACTCCACGCTCTCGCAGCTTGGCTACATGGTAATGACGGTCGGCTTGAACGGCCCGACGCCCGCGATGTTCCATCTGACTACGCATGCGTTTTTCAAGGCGTTGCTGTTCCTCGCTGCTGGCTCCGTGATCATCGGCATGCACCACGAACAGGATATCTGGCAGATGGGTAACCTGCGGAAGAAAATGCCTATCACTTTCCTGACCTTCACCATCGGCACGCTCGCGTTGTGCGGTGTCCCGCCGTTCAGCGGATTCTATTCTAAGGATGCGATTCTTGCGCAATGTCTGGAACAGCATAATTACATTCTCTTCGGCGTCGGAGTTTTCGTGGCCGCGCTGACGACGTTCTACACCTTCCGCTTGTTCTTCGTCGTTTTCTTCGGCAAGGAAAAATCTGACCACGCAAAACACGCGCACGAATCGCCGCTGGTGATGACGCTGCCGCTAATTGTGCTCGCGGTGTTCTCGTTCGCCGGCGGTTTCATCGGCATCGCGAACAGCTACGGTTCGCAGTTGTCGCACGAACACGAAGCGCTTTCCGTCGCGCAGCAGTTGATGGAACCGCTCAGCAAGCCGTTCCCGATGGCCTGCGGTCTCGGTGCGGTGGCCGTCGGTTTGTTTCTGGCTTTTGTTCTCTACAAGAACGCCGACAGCGACCCGTTGCCCAAGAAACTTGGCGGCCTAGCCACGGCGATGAAGAACAAATTTTATTTCGACGAACTTTACGAAGCCACGTTCGTCCGGCTGCACGATTTCATCGCGGCGGTTTTTGATTTCATCAACCGTTGGATTTTGGAAGGCGCGATCATCGGCGGGATTCGCGGCGGCACGGATCTGACCGGCCGCGCGCTGCGCCTCGTGCAAACCGGCAGCCTGCAGACCTACGCGTTCCTGTTCGTGCTCGGCGTGGCGCTGGTGCTCTATTTCGTTTTGGGAAAATAAAATGTCCATACTGACTTACATCGCAGGTTGGCCGCTGCTGGCGGCGTTGCTGCTCGTCGTCGTGCCGCGGAACTATCGCGTCATCATCCGCGCCATCGCGGTGCTGGCCACGCTCATCTCGGCAGTGCTCGCGGTGAAGATGTTCGCGCAGTTCGTGCCCGGCGCGGCCGGCTACCAGTTTGAGCAGCAGATTCCGTGGGTCGAATCGCTCGGCATCAGCTATCACGTCGGCGTGGATGGCATCAACGTCGGTTTGATTTTGATGGGCGCGATTGTCGCCTTTGCCGCCGCGCTCTGCTCGTTTGAAATCCAGACGCGCGAAAAAGAATTTTACATCCTGCTGCTCGTGATGACCGGCGGCATCCTCGGCGCGTTCGCGGCGCTGGACTTGTTCTTCTTCTATTTCCTGCACGAACTCGCGCTGGTGCCCACCTTCATCATGATCGGCGTCTGGGGTCGCGGCGAAAAGAAGAACTACGCGACGTTCCAGATCACGCTTTATTTGAGCATCGGCGCGCTCATCGCGCTCATCGGACTCATTGCGCTCTATCTGCAATCCGGCGCGAACACGTTCGACATCCCGAAGCTCATCGAACACGTCAAAGCCCATCCGTTCTCGGACAACGCCCAACATTTCATCTTCCCGTTGCTCTTGTTCGGCTTTGGCATTTTGGTTTCGCTTTGGCCGTTTCACTCCTGGGCACCGCTTGGTTACGGCGTGGCACCTTCTCCGACCGCCATGTTGCACGCGGGCGTGCTGAAAAAATTCGGCATCTACGGTTTGATCCGCATCGCATTGCCGATGCTGCCGGAAGCGGCGCAATGCTGGGCGAACATCATCGCGTGGCTCTGCGTCGGAAACATTTTGTATGTCGGCTGGGTCGCGATGCGCCAAAAAGATTTGAACCTGCTCATCGGCAATTCCAGCGTGGCGCACATGGGTTTTATTTTCCTCGGCATCGCGAGCCTCAACCTCATCGGCGTGACCGGCGCGGTGCTGATCATGATCGCGCACGGATTCCTCGCGGCGCTGACCTTCGCGCTGAGCGGCTACATTTACAAGCAGACCGGCACGTTGGAGATGAGCGAACTTGGTGGACTTTGCCGCAAGCTGCCTTTCATTGGCACGGCGTTGCTGATGGCGGCGATGGCTGGCTGCGGATTGCCTGGTTTCGCGAATTTCGTTGGTGAAGCGACGGTGTTCTTTGGTGCTTGGAAAATGTTCCCGACCGTCACGGTCATCGCGCTCTGGGGCGCGCTGGTC
>CAIKKJ010000049.1 GCA_903827955.1 uncultured Verrucomicrobia subdivision 3 bacterium | reverse complement strand
CGATCACCATCATCCACAAACGCACGGTGTCCTGTTGGATCGCCTGCTCGCGCAGGTTCGCGCTTCCGTCGCGTTGCGCGAGGAACGGAAATTGCGGGCGCCGAAAATTTCTTATCCGCCGGACCTGCCGATCACAGCGCGGAAAGATGACATCGTCGCCGCCATTCGCGCGCATCAAGTCGTGGTCATCGCAGGCGAAACCGGCTCCGGCAAGACGACACAAATTCCCAAGATGTGTCTCGAAGCGGGTCTGGGCATCGAGGCGAAGATTGGTTGCACCCAGCCACGCCGCGTCGCCGCGCTCTCAATTTCGCGGCGCCTTGCGGAAGAATTGAATGTGAACTGGGGCCGCGAAGTCGGTTGCACGATTCGCTTTGATGACCGCAGCAGCGCGCAGACTTACATAAAATTGATGACCGATGGCATTCTGCTCGCCGAAACGCAGGGCGATCCGCTGTTGTCGGAATACAACTGCATCATCATTGACGAAGCGCACGAGCGGAGCCTGAACATTGATTTTCTCCTAGGCTACTTGAAGACGCTGCTCGCCAAGCGGAATGATCTTAAACTCATCATCACGTCGGCGACGATTGATACGGCAACGTTTTCCAAAGCCTTCAACGATGCGCCGATCATCGAAGTTTCCGGCCGGCTCTATCCGGTGGAGGTGATTTATGCGCCGTTCGACGCGGACTCCGAAGAACGCGGCGATATCACTTACGTGGACGCCGCCGTGCGCGCCGCTGAAACCACGCTGTGCGAACCGGGCACGGGCGATATTTTGATTTTCATGCCGGGCGAGCGCGACATCCGCGAGACCTGTGATTTGCTCGACGGGCGCTTTGGTCGCGAGGCAGAAATCATCCCGCTCTTCGGCCTGTTGAGCGCGGCGGACCAGCAGCGCGTCTTCGCTCCGTGCGCCCATCGAAAAATTGTCGTGGCGACGAACATCGCCGAAACGTCGCTCACGATTCCCGGCATCCGTTACGTGATTGATTCCGGCCTTGCGCGTATCAGCAGCTACAATCCGCGCACCCGCACCAAGCGATTGCCCGTCGAGCCCATTTCGCAGAGCAGCGCGAATCAACGCAAAGGCCGCAGCGGTCGCGTGCAGGACGGCGTGTGCATCCGGCTCTATTCGGAAGAAGATTTCAAGGAGCGTCCGCAATACACGCAGCCGGAAATCCAGCGCGCGAATCTGGCCGAAGTCATTTTACGGATGCGGGCGTATCACCTCGGCGACATCGAGACGTTTCCGTTCGTGAATCCGCCGCCGCCGTCCGCGATTCAAGGGGGTTATCTCCTGCTGCAAGAACTCGGCGCACTGGACGAGAAGCGCGAACTCACGCAACTCGGCCACGATCTCTCGCGCCTGCCGATTGACCCGACGCTCGGCCGGATGCTGCTGCAATCGCAGCACGAACACGCCGGCCGCGAATTGCTCATCATCGCCGCTGGCTTGAGCATTCAAGATCCACGCGAACGTCCGCTCGATCGCAAAGAAGCCGCCGCCGCACATAAACGCTTCATTGATCCGGCGTCGGATTTTCTTTCGCTGCTGAAAATCTGGGACGCAGTTCACGATCAATGGGAGCGGCTGCGCACGCAAGGCCAGCGCCGGAAATTTTGCAAAGCGAACTTCCTCTCCTACTTGCGCATGCGCGAGTGGCAGGATCTGCACGCGCAGTTGCACGGCGCGCTGGAAGACTTGGGCCGCTTCAAACTCAACGAGCGCAACGCCGACTACGCCGCGATTCATCGCTCGATTCTCACGGGCTTGCTCGGGCACGTCGCGCTACGCAAAGAGCGCAATCAGTATCAAGGCACCGGCAACCGCCAGCTTGCGATGTTTCCCGGCTCGGCGCTTTATGATCGCAACGAACGTCCGCCAAAACCTGCCGCGCGCAACGCCAACCAGCCGCCACCGAAGCCCGCATCCACGCAGCAACCACCGTGGATTGTCTCCGGTGAAATCGTTGAAACTTCACAATTATTTGCGCGCACCAACGCCGGCATTGATCCGCTGTGGATCGTGCAGCTCGCGCCCCATCTCTGCAAAACGACGCACCAAAATCCGCATTGGAGCGTGGCGTCGGGCAACGTGTTGGTTGAAGAACGCACCACGCTTTACGGCATGGAAGTGCAGAAAGTAAAAGTTGCACACGGAAACATAAACGCCGCCGAAGCCACGGAAATATTCATCCGCGCCGCGCTCGTTGAGGATGACCTGTTGCCGTCGCGCCGGAAACAAATGGACGACGAAAGTGACGATGACGACACGCGCATTTTTCGTTCCGCCGACAAACCGCAGCCATTGCCGCCGCAATATTCATTTCTCGAACACAACCGGAAGATCCGCGAGAAAATCGAGAACTGGCAGACGCGCGTCCGCAGCCACAGCCTCGGCAATCTGGATGAAAAGCTGTTTGATTTTTATGCGCAACGAATTCAAAAGGTTTCGTCAGTCCACGAATTGAACCGTCTCATCCGTGATTGCGGCGGGCCGGAATTTCTCTGCGCCAGCGAAGCCGATCTTACCGGCGGCACGGCGTTGGATTTCGACAGCGAAGCGTTTCCCGATGCCGTCCCGCTGGGCGGCCAGCCGGTGGCGGTGGCCTATGCGTATTCGCCCGGCGAAGAAAATGACGGCGCGACGGTGAAACTCGGCTTCAGCCTCGCGCAAACGGTTTCACAATCATGCGTCGAGTGGTCCGTGCCCGGCCTGCGCGAAGCTTTGGTGAACGAACTATTGCGCGCGTTGCCCAAAAGTATTCGCCGCGAGCTGCAGCCGTTTCCACCGAAGGTTGTCGAGATCGTCAACGAGCTTCAGGCCACCGGCGAATCGTTGCCGGCGGATCTGGCGCTGTTCATCCGTAAACGTTATGGCGTCGAGATTCCTCTGAACATGTGGCCAACCGATGCGATTCCGGCGCACTTGCGTCCGCGCATTGAAGTCGTTGGCAACGATCAAAAAACCATCGGCACGAGCCGCGATCTCGCGACGCTCCGTCAGAAATTGGAGCAGGTGAAAGCCAAACCTGCGCCGGACGATTCAGCGTGGACGCGCGTCGCACAGCAATGGGAACGCAGCGGCATCACGACGTGGAATTTCGGCACGCTCCCCGCGCGCATCACCGTCAGCGAAAACGGCCCCGTGCCGACATACGCGTGGCCAGGATTGTCCGCTGAAAAAGAGAGCGTCAGTCTTCGACTCTTCCGCACGGAAGATTTGGCGCTACAGGCCACGCTGGGCGGCATTCAAAAGCTCATCGAGTTGGCGCTCGCAAAAGATTTCGCGTGGCTACAACGCGATTTGCGGGCGTTGAATGGCTTCGATGCGCTCGTGGCGAACCTGTGTCCGCTGGACGAATTGCAGGCGGACGCGTTTGAAAATGTCTGCCGTCACATTTTGCCCACGGAAGTTTTCTCGCCGTTGAACGAGGAAAATTTCATCACCGCCGTGCAGCAGACGCGCCTGCAAATTCCCAGCCTCGCGATGAAACTGGTGGATCAGGTCGGCGTGATTCTGCGGGCGCGAAAAGAAATCCAGCAACGCTGCGGCCCGTCGCCAACCTTGTCGACGTCAAAACCAAAAATGATTTCCGATCTGAGCCAGTTGAGCCTCGCCACGAAGGATGCGGTCAAACCGGCAAATGTTTGGGCGGAAGAATTGGAATCGTTGCTGCCGCGAAATTTTCTGTCCCTCATTCCATTCGCACAGCTCGCACACATTCCGCGTTACTTGAAAGCGCTGGCTACGCGGATGGAGCGGGCAAAGTTGAATCCGGTGAAAGACAAGGAGCGCGCCGCACTCGTCGCGCCGTATCTCGCAAAATTGAAATCGCTGAAGGAAAACCCGCCCAAACCAACCGGCAAACGGCAGCGGCTGGAGGAATTCCGCTGGCTAGTGGAGGAATATAAAGTATCCGTCTTCGCGCAAGAGTTGGGCACAGCGATGCCGGTTTCGCCAAAACGGCTGGAGGAGGTAATGCTGCGAATTTGAAGACTGGCGGAGAGAGTGAGATTTGAAACTAGAACGGCATTTTCGGCTTGGTGCGGCGAAAGCGGGATTTAACGCCGTATTTATTGGGGTTTTATGCGTTTTTGTCACTTATCACTTTTGTCGTCAAACCACCTGAACCCGAAATTTTAGTGTTAGGATTTGTTAGGATTTTTTCCACCATTCTTCACTGAGAGAATTTAACCTCGTTCATGTTCATAATATATTCATCTTTTATTCACGTGAACCAATCGCGGCAAAAATATAATGGTTGGAGAATGCATAGGTTTTGGCAATCAACGTATTTTTTGATTCATGCGGCCACATCAATCAGAGCTTTGTCTTTTGCAAGCTGGCAGTGAGCGTTTCCATGGCGACCATGGCGGCAGCGGTGCGGGTCTCGACGTTAAGTTTTTCAAAGATGTGCCCGAGGTGAATCCGCACCGTTTTCTCGCTCATGCCGAGAATGGTGGCGGCATCGGAATTGGTTTTACCTTGCGCCACCCAGAGCAGCACCTCCGCTTCCCGGGGCGTGAGGCCGAGCGCCTCAAGCGGGACGGCCGAGGCAAAATCCAGGCCGAATTCCACGTCCCGCAAAGTTGCGTCGTGGTTTTGCTGGCGACGACGCAGGCGGGTCCGGATGGTCGCGAGCAAATCTTCGGCGTCCACTGGTTTGCACAGATAATCATCAGCACCGAGATTCATGCCCTCGCGTTGGTCTGCGCGTTCGCCACGCGCGGTGAGGAAGATGAACGGGATGCCGGTGATTTCCGCATCGGCTCGCAACTGGCCAAGCACTTCATGTCCGTTCAGGCCGGGCAGGGAAATATCGCACACGATCAAGTCTGGTTTTTTTTGTCGCGCCAGCGCGAGCCCCGTTGCGCCGTCGGCGGCGGAGCACACGGCAAAGTTTTCCATTTCGAGAATGAGCTCCAAATTCTCGCGGGTTTGTTCGTCGTCTTCGATGATGAGAATGTTGGTCATAAGTTGGTAGGGGCTTCTATGCGCCGGCGCCAGATACGAGTGCCATCAAACAGCGGCAAGTGGACGGTGAAGGTGGTGCCGACGCCCACCGTGCTGCTGCAACTGACAACGCCGCCATGCAAGTCTACGCAACGTTGCACGATGACGAGGCCCAGGCCGCTTCCCGGAGTCTGGCCGACATTGCTGCCGCGATAAAATTGTGTAAAGAGCCGGAGTTGGTCGGCGGCGGGAATTCCACAGCCGGAATCGGTGATCACCAGCTTCGCATCTACGCCGCAATGTTCGACGGTGAATCTCACGACAGCTCCGGGCGATGAATATTTGAGCGCATTGCCGAGCAGATTGGTGAGGATGTAATGCAGGAGAGTTTCGTCACCCGCGGCATCATCCAAGGCTCCGGCGATGATTTCAATGGCGCCTTCACGACCGGCGGCGGATTCGATTTCTGCCGCCGCCTTGCGGCAGACGGCGAGCAGGTCAATCGGCGCAGGGTTGCAGGCTAGCCGACCGGCATCCAGTTTGCCGAGCAACAGCACGTCTTCAATCAGATCGTTCATGCGATGCACCGACTTGCGGATGGCGCGGAGCTGCATCTTGCGTTTTTCCGGCGGCAGTCGGTCAAGGTAACGGTCAAGGATGTTGCTGGAGGTGAGGATGACTTCGAGTGGCGTGCGAAATTCGTGGCTGACCATCGAGACGAACAGGCTCTTGAGCTGATTCAGTTCTTTCTCGGCGGCGAGCGCCACGCGCAGTTCGGCTTCTGCCGGGCCCGCAGGCCGGCCTGGCGCATCAGTCGGGCCACACGGTTTTTGCCGCAAGGCTGTCCCTGCCGTCGTAGCGCCACCTGCAATCGGGGGCTGCCGTAACTTTTACGACTGGCCTCAAATTCCTGACGGATG
>CAIKKJ010000048.1 GCA_903827955.1 uncultured Verrucomicrobia subdivision 3 bacterium | reverse complement strand
GCGTGTGATGCGACGCCGGTGGTGACGCAGACGGCGGGGATAACGAGTGGTGGCAATTACCCGGTAGGCGTGACGACGAACCGGTTTGTGGTGCAAGATGCCGCTGGGAACACGAGCACCGGCAGCTTCACCGTGACGGTGCTGGACACGGAAGTGCCGACGATTGTGGCCCCGGTGACCGTGACCGTGAACACGGATGCGGGCCAGTGCTCCGCCACGAACGTGAATTTGGGACTGTCGGTGACGGGCGACAACTGCCATGTGGCGAGCGTGGTGAACAATGGGCCGACGAACTATCCGGTGGGGAACACGGTGGTGACCTGGACGGTGACGGATGACGCCGGGAACCACGCGACGGCGACCCAGACCGTGACCGTGACCGACCATGAGAACCCGACGATCACGGCACCAGCCGATGTGACCGTCAATACGGATCCCGGCCAGTGCTATGCTTCAGGCATCAGTTTGGGCACGCCGGTGACGGGCGACAATTGCGGGGTGACGAACGTGGTGAACGACGCGCCGGCGCACTTCCCGACCGGAACTACTTTGGTGACCTGGACCGTGACGGATTCGGCGGGCAACACCGCTATCGCCACCCAGCATGTTTCCGTAGCAGATCATCAAGCTCCGTCGGTGGTGGCTGGCACAATTGCCGCCAACTATGTCAGCACGGCGGCGGCTGAAGCAGCGGCGATTGCTGCGACAACAGCGAGTGATAACTGCGGCACTCCAACCAAGACAGCAAACACGGTTGGAACATGCAGTGCCGTGGTCACGGTGACGGCCACAGATTCATCTGGTAACACTAACTCGGTAACGTATTACACCAGTATTGATGACATGGCGCCAATCATCGGAATCGTTTTGGCGAGTCAAAATGCCGTGGATGTTAAGAATTGCGCGAATACCGCTTTGCAAGATCAAGTGAGTATCTCCGTTGTGGCTAGTGATAATTGTAGTTTGGCTGGCAATCCGGTGGTGACGATGGTCAATGGCCTGGCCGCAGACACGGCCACCTTTGTTAGCCAAAGCCCGCCGGGAACATTCAATTATACTTGGACCGTGACAGCCTCCACAGCGAATGGGACGTGGAATGTGACTGTGGCGGCATCTGATGCAGCCCATACCACCACTACCGGATTCACAATCTGCGTGAACAAGAGCCAGATTACAGGTCAGGTGCAATTGGAACAATTCGACGGCAGCGGCACGATTCCGCCCAATACGCGGGACGTCACCTTCGTTGTGAGCACGAATTGGGTGGACGGCGATGGGGTGACCAATACAATTACTCTGTTGACCAATACTGTTACACTGACATTTGTGGGAGATACGGCGAATTACACGCTAACTGGCCTGCCACCAAACGTTAATGGAATCAGTGCCAAGACGGCATGGAATCTGCGCTCGAAACTGTTTGTGACGCTGGATGGAAATCAGCAGGCTGTGGGTGTAGATTTTACTGGCGACAAACAGCTTTTGGGTGGAGATTTAGCAGACGTGAATACCGTTGACCTAATTTCGTTTTCCCAGTTTGCAAACGATAATCAGATCGATGCGGCTGAATCCGATATTAATGGTGACGGATTTGTTGATATTTTGGACTTGTCCATATTAGCTAATAACTATCAGAAAGACGGCGATCCGCAATAATTTGAAACCAATTATTGTATTGATATGAAAAATTTATTTTTAAGTAATTTTGGAGGGTTGATATTGCGATTGGCGCAAAAGAGCCGAAAAGCCGTATTGTTTTCCTTGGGGATCGTCGTGGTTGGTGCGGCCACTTTGGCCCAAGCTGACACTTTGCCGTCATGGACTCGGGGAGCGGCGGGAACTACGTATCAAGTCTGGAATTTTGTCACAAATAAATTAAATTCTCCGGACGGGCCTTGGACTAATTCCTACGGCACACCCCAAGCCATCATCATCACCAATGGCACGGGGGTAAAGTGGTATAACACCAACGCTAGTTACTCGACCAATCAGGGATTATGGGTTCTCAATAAAAGCTCCATGAAGTTTACCATCCCGGTGCTAGCTGCCAACCGTCCGCAAACCAATCAGATTCAAATTACATGTCTTATCGGCGGGGGCTTGTCCGCAGCCCCAAGTTTGGTTGTCAGCAATGGGACACAGCCTATACTGGTTTCTTCTATTGCGGGGGCGCCAGCAAATTTCGGACTTCAGTGGTTTACGAATCTTTATAGTTGTGTCATTCAGCCGGCGACTTTATCTGAAACCATACTTGTTGTTGGAGATCAAAGCGTGGGTTCCATCATTGATCAGGTCATTGTGGATACGAAACAATTGCCGCTGCCTGTGGCAGCGCCCATGACCATCTATCGGACGCCGGGTTATACCTCTAAGATTTTGCTCGCCGATGTTGCCACCAACTGGACCAATCAAGCTGGCTACACCGTCAGCCTGGCTGGTGTCAATCCCAGCACCAACGGAGTTAATTTGTTATACAACAGCACCTTTATTTTCTATCCCAGCACCAACAGCGTGCCGGATCAGTTCACTTACACAATTACTGATGGACAAGGCGGCAGCAACACGGGTATTGTCACGCTCGCCTTGCAGGCGCCCGCCACCGTCCAGACACCGAACATTTTGGGTCTGACGGTAAACGGCGATAGCAGCGTAACGATACAATTTGTGGGGATACCCAATTACATATACAAAGTCCAGGCGACGACCAATTTGGTCTCGCCTGTTTGGCAGATGATTGGGTCGGGACAGGCTGGAACCAATGGCTTGTGGCAATTTACCGACACCAATGCTTCGTTGTATCCGATGCGTTATTATCGAACCCAGTATCCGTAGTGACTTGAAAGAGCGGCTATGAAATTTTCATTTTTATTTTTGGCAGTAATACTTTCGGCTGGATTAGCATCCGCCCAGAATGTTACCAATTCCTTCACATTTAATCCAAATCAATCGATTCCTGACGCCAGCGCCAGCGGCGTGGCCTTTAACACAAATTTGAGCGGCATGGGCGGGCCCATTGGCAACGTCTCGGTGACCTTGAATATCACAGGCGGATTCAATGGAGATTTATACGCTTTCCTGATTGATCCATCGGGTAGCATGGCCGTGCTTTTAAACCGCCCAGGAATGGGAGCCGCCAATCCATTTGGCTATGCAAACGCAGGCTTAAACATCACTTTGAATGATGCCGTCGGTGCCAACAGCATTCATTACTACCAAAATTTCAGCCCGACTTATTCCGGCGGACAACTTACTGGCACTTGGAGCGCTGATGGCATCAACATTGATCCGCAATCCTCACCCGGAAGTTTTGATGGCGCTGCCGCTTTAGCTGGGTTGTCCCTGTTCAATGGCAGTGATGCTAATGGAAACTGGACTTTGTTCATCGCCGACCTTTCGGCTGGTGGGCAAAGCACTTTGGTCAGTTGGGGACTCCAAATTGTGACTGTGCCAGAACCGCAAGGCTGGCTGTTATTGGCTTCTGGCTTAGGTGTGCTGGCAGTGCTATCGCACCGTCGGGTCACTAAAAACGGACACAAGTAACTCGCTTCTGGACCGGGTATTCTTGCCATGAACCGGGAGCCCAATAAAAAAACGGCTCAAGTTTCAGCTCCGGCGCAGAATGATTCCGCCCGCCCTACGGTTGTCATTTTAATTGCAGTAATCGGTTTGGTTTTTGTTGGCGGTTTGGCGATATTTCATCGAAGCCATTCCGTTCCAGTGACTGACGCTACCACGGAACAAACCGCAGCGTCATCTTCCGAATCCCACCCGCAGGCAGCAGAGCCATCCCCTTCCTCTAAATTACCACCGTTGCCTGCATTCAGTCCTGCGGCGGCGTCCGTTCAGGAAACGGAAGCGCGCGCAGTTGCGGCGGCTCCCGCTGTGGCGACCGTTCAACGGCCCGAACCCTCGGCCTACACGCGGGCACTCGTGCAGCACCTTTCCGAAATCCCAACCACACCAGACCAATTGGCCATCTGGAAACAAAATTACGCCTCACTTGTCCACGAAGGCGCGGCGGCCATTCCCGCTATCCGCGAGCTGCTCGAAAAAAAAACTGACGTTGCGCTCCCCGCCGATCAGTTTGGATTTTCTTCCCTGCGTCAGGCCATGTTTTCCGCCATGCAACAAATTGGCGGTCAGGACGCCATTGACCTTGCCCTGCAAGTCATGCAAAACCCTTACCAGCCGGGGGAAATTTCTCAGCTTGCCAGCCAGCTTGAAACGCTGGCACCGGGACAATACAACGCCGCCATTTTTGCCGCCGCCGACAGCGCCTTGCGCTCGGCCATCCAGTCGCCGAATGTGGATTTGAGCTCCCTATTTCAAGTTGTGCAAAAATATGGCGGGGCCAATGCCGCCGCCGATCTCCAACTCGCCGCCACCAAGTGGAATTACTACAGCCCGCTCGCCCTCGCGGCGCTGCCGGATGGTGCGGGCGTTTCCGCGTTGACAGCCATGGCCGAAAATGCAGACGGCAGCTACGCGAACAGCCGCAGCTTCTCTTATCAAATGCTCGCCCAACTTGCCCTGCAAAATGCGGACGCGGCGCTAGCGCTGATGAACCTCATCAACAACAACAAAGTGCCGCCGAATGCCTGGCATGGAATCGCGGCTGCCCTAGGCGGCGATCAGATGTTTTACAGCGGGACCACACCGCCAGCGGGTGGCACTGACCCGAAGTCATCCCACATTGCTGCCAACGACCAGAATTTCAACAGTTGGAACTACGCTTCCACTTGGACCCCGCAACAGATTCAAAATCAACTCGCTTTGATTGACAAAATCATCGCGACCAATCCTCAAGCGGGGGCACGTCTGGCTCCTGTGCGCGGCGCACTCGCGGCCAAGTTGGGGCAATGAGCAGTCGCCGAATGTTTTTCATGGGAGGGAGCGGCGGAATGTTTTTTCCATCCGTAAATCACGGGGGTTTCTGTTTTGATTTTGCGGTGGCTTTTCCGACTCATGCAGAAAAATACGGACCATGAGCCAGCCTTGCAGCAGGCCGGATTTGTTGTCATACAATTCCAGTTTTTTTGAAATAATCTTCAACCATTCTCCGATACATTTCTAATTCGCATTCATCCATAACCCAACTTTAGGTCGGCTGGGATCAGCCTTTAATTGCGGTAACGTATCACCCAACTACGCAAGCTGATTTATATGCTGACAGATTTTAATTTTTTGGTTTCCATTTTACATCGCGCTGGCGCTCCGCTAAATCATGCGCCCGTTTTGAAATGAACGAACTGCACATCCAAAAAATCGCCGGCGAGCTCAAGCTCCAACCCCGCCAAGTCCTTTCCACCGCCAAGCTGTTTGCCGAGGGCGCCACCGTGCCCTTCATCGCCCGCTATCGCAAGGAAGCCACTGGTTTGCTGGACGAGGTGGCCATCACGAACATTCGCGAGCGATTGCTGGGGCTGGCCGATTTGGATCAACGGCGTGACGCCATTCTCAAATCACTCGCCGAACGCAATCTGCTTTCCGACCAGCTCAAGGCCGATATTCATGGCGCGGACAACGTGACGCGGCTCGAAGATATTTACCAACCGTTCCGCCCCAAGCGTCGCACGCGTGCGATGATTGCCAAAGAACTGGGCTTGGAACCATTGGCCGATTTGCTGTTTCAAAATCAATCCACCGCCGATCCACAAGCCGAGGCCGCGAAATTTGTGGATGCAGAAAAGGGCGTGCCCGATGTGGCGGCGGCGCTCGCTGGCGCGCGCGACATCATTGCCGAACGTGTTAGCGACGATGCCAATGCCCGCGCCAAATTGCGCGAACTGTTTTGGAGCGAAGGCATCGTGAAATCCAAGGTGATGTCGGACAAGCAGGAAGCGGCCGCAAAATTTAAGGATTATTTCGACTGGAACGAACCGGTTGGAAAAATCCCCAGTCACCGGCTGCTTGCGATCCGGCGTGGCGAGACGGAAGGTTTTTTGATGATGCGGATTGCGGTGGAAGAAAATTCCGCGCTCGCGTTGATCGAGCCGTTGTTCGCGACCGGCAAAGGCGCGGCGGCGGATCAGGTTCGCCTCGCGGTGCAGGACAGTTATAAACGCTTGCTCGGTTCCGCGATTGAAGTCGAGCTGCGCATGGAAACCAAGAAGCGCGCCGACACCGAGGCAATTCGGGTGTTCGCGGAAAACTTGCGCGAGCTGCTCCTCGCCTCGCCGCTCGGAAATAAAAACATGCTGGCGATTGATCCTGGCTTTCGCACGGGCTGCAAAGTGGTGATTCTCGACCGGCAGGGAAAATTGCTGCACAACGACGTAATTTATCCGACCGCTTCCTCGAATGCCGAAATTCGCGAGGCCGCCGAGGCGGTGTTGAGCATGGTGAAAAAATATCAGATCGAGGCCATCGCCATCGGCAACGGCACGGCCAGTCGCGAAACGGAAACGTTTGTGAAGTTGCTCAAGTTGACGATGCCCATCGTTATGGTGAACGAAAGTGGCGCTTCGATTTATTCTGCCTCGGAAGTCGCGCGCGAGGAATTTCCGAACCATGACATCACCGTGCGCGGCGCGGTGTCCATCGGCCGGCGTTTGATGGATCCGCTCGCGGAACTTGTGAAGCTCGATCCGAAATCCATTGGCGTCGGCCAGTATCAGCACGACGTGGAACAAGGCGCGCTCAAGCGCAGCCTCGATGACGTGGTGATCAGTTGCGTGAACGGCGTGGGCGTGGAGCTCAACACCGCCAGCAAACAATTGCTCGCGTATGTTTCCGGCCTCGGCCCGGTGCTTGCGGCGAACATCGTCGCGTATCGCAATGAAAACGGCCCGTTCAAGTCGCGGGCGGAATTAAAAAAAGTTCCGCGTCTCGGTGAAAAAGCGTTTGAACAGGCCGCCGGTTTTCTCCGCCTCCGCGACGGGGCTTGTCCGCTCGATGGCAGTGCGGTGCATCCAGAAAGTTATGAGCTGGTGGATCGCATGGCGAAGGATTTGAATTGCTCCGTCGGCGACTTGATGCGCGATGCAAGTTTACGGCAGATCATTCAATTGCCGAAATACGTCACCGAAACCGTGGGCTTGCCGACGTTGACCGACATTCTCGGCGAACTCGCGAAACCCGGCCGCGATCCGCGCCAGAAGTTTGAAGTATTTTCGTTCCAAAGCGGCGTGGAGAAAATGGAAGACTTGAAACCCGGCATGAAGTTGCCCGGCATTGTCACGAACGTCACTGCGTTCGGCGCGTTCGTGGATATCGGCGTGCATCAGGACGGACTGGTCCACGTCAGCCAGTTGTCCGACCGCTTCATCAAGGATCCGTCAGAAGTCGTGAAGGTCGCGCAAAAAGTTACCGTCACCGTGACGGAAGTGGATTTGCCGCGCAAACGCATCGCGCTTTCGATGAAGGCCGCGCCGCAAATTGGTCCGAGCACCAGCGGCACGCGCACTTCGCCGGCGACACCGCGTCCGGCGGGCGGCAGCTTCAATCGCCCCGCGCCGTCTGCCAAGCCAGCCACGGTGGATTGGTTCACGGCCGCGTTGAACAAAAATCAAAAATAGCGCGCGATTGAAGGTAAAATCGGCGGGCGGAATTTGGTGAGCCGGAAGTTTTGCCGAGGGGAAAGTTAAAAAGAAAAGAGGCCGGACACTACTCCGGCCTCATTCAACAACACTTTGTTTTCGGTTGGAGTCACTACTTCCAACGCCCACAGCATAACCGATGGCCGTTTTTCCGCCTGTCACCAGAGCTGGGGACAAGGCCACAAACAGCACTCTGCCTGATGGAACGCCTGTTTTAACGGATCGCAAAATTGTTTTTACTTTGCCACCAAACAGCCGATGACAAAGCAGGAATTGATTTGATTATTTACCATGCAAACCGCCAGCCATCTGAATTCAGGCAACGACCTACTGTCCGTGGACACGATTGTTGCGCTGCAACTGCTCCAAGTCTTTCGCGATTCCGACCAGGACATTGACCGGGTGGTTGATTTCATCGGCCAGCATCCGGCCCTGGTTGAAGAGACGCTCAAACGTAGCAACAGCTTGCGGTTCCGTGGAACGGAATATGTCACCGATATTTTTGAGGCCGTCAGCCGGTTGGGATTTTACGAACTTTACAACATCGTGTCTGACTCGCTGACGGCCCAAGGAATTAACCCTGAAGCACCACCATATTGAATTTCGCTCGTTTTCGGACGCGGCGAGATTCGCCGCGACTGTGGTTTTAGCCAATGAATCAAAGGGTTTTTTGAACGAAACGGTAAGCGTCTGTGAACGTAAAAGATTATTGAATCACTTCAATGTTGCGCTAACGCACATCCGATTCTAAAAATAAAAACGGGCAAAAAAGTTTAAGATTTTAACTGCTTCAAAAGCCGCCAACACCGATTAGCTGTCAGCTTTATGCCAAATTCTTTTAAGATGTATTCGGCAAGCGCTTCAGCCTTCACCGGCTTTGAGCCCTCTTGAGAACGTTTCAGAAATGTTTGCAGCCTCTTCATTTGTGTTGGATTGAGCTTTGATGGACGACCCGGCCTTGATTCTTCTTCCAGACCTGCAAGACCGTGTTGTTTGAAACGCTTAACCCAATACGCGACCGCTCGCGGCGAATCATCAAAGATTCGCGCGACTTCGCTTGATGAAAGCCCGTAGGCGACCAGTGCAACGGCATGAAGCCGGTGCAGCAGGCGCGCACGCGGCGATTCCGCGCACAGGTCGCGCACCATGCCGCTCGTTATGATAAAAGGTGAATGTCGCTTCATTTTAAGCTCGCAATTATTTATGCAAATGTTATACTGTGTCCATGCTTAAATACTTCATTTATGGCAGAAAATCGAGCGAGGATGAAGACCGGCAAATTCTCTCGATTGACGCACAGCTTTCCGAATTGAACGCCATCGCCCTGCAAAACGGAATGTCCGTCGTCGCCACCTTCACCGAGAGCAAGAGTGCGAAGGGGCCAGGTCGAGAAGTCTTCAATGAAATGCTTCGCCGGATTGAAAGTGGCGAGGCCAATGCCATTCTATCATGGAAACTGGATCGTCTCGCCCGCAATTTTGATGACGGTGGAAAAATCATTGGCCTTTTGCAGCGTGGCGTTATTCAGGAAATCCGCACGTTCGAGAAAACGTATTTGCCGACCGACAACGTGTTGATGATTGCCGTTGAGCTTGGCATGGCGAATCAATATGTCCGTGACCTGTCGGTGAACATCCGGCGCGGTATTCGGGAGAAAATCCGCCGAGGGATATATTCGAGCAAAGCCCCGCTCGGATATATCAATGAACCGAGATTGCGCACGATTGAGCCACACCCTGTATTTTTTCCGAAGATAAAGCGAGTAATGGAACTTTTTGCGACCGGACAATACTCGCTGACCGCCATTCAAAAAGAATTGGCGGCAGCCGGCATTGTCGGAAATTTAAGCAAAAAGCCATTGCCGCTTTCTTCGATCGGAAACTTTCTGCGCAATCCGTTTTATTACGGCGTCTTTCTCCACAAGGGCGAAATGCACCAAGGCATACACGCGCCGATGATTTCCAAAAAGACGTTTGACGAAGTGCAGACCGCACTTGTCACCGTCGGCAAGCCCCGCAAAAAACGGGGCGAAAAGGGATTTCGCTTTCTCAATTTCGCCACCTGTGCCACCTGTGGACATTGCATCACTGGCGAACGCCATACCAAGAGGAGCGGTCGTCGGTATGGCTACTACCGTTGTTCCCACAAGAACAAGCTGCCCCATGCCGCTGACCGCAGCTTTATCCCGGAGGAAAAGTTCGCCGAGGAGGTAAAACGGAACGTGGCACTGGTGACGATTCCTGATGATTGGAAAGAGAAATTCCTTGCCCAAATTGAACTCTGGCAGAACGACGAGGCACAAGCGCGGCAACGTCGTGTTGACCGCATTAAAGCGGAGCTTGCCGCCCTTAAATCAAAAATTGACCGGCTCAATATCGCCTTCACAGAAGGCGGCATTGAGCTTGCCGAGTTCAAGGAATTGAAGAATCCATTGATTGTTCAAAAGACACTTTTGGAGCAGAAATTGGTCAAGGTCGAGCGAGGAGAAGCCAGTCCGATTGAACCGCTCAAAAACCTCATTTTAGAGGCAAATAAGGCCCAAAAATGGGTTTTTGAGAACAACTGGTTAGAAATGAAGTCATTTCTACAAAATGTCGGATTGAACCGCCAAATTCGTTCACAGACGCTTACCGTTTCGTTCAAAAAACCCTTTGATTCATTGGCTAAAACCACAGTCGCGGCGAATCTCGCCGCGTCCGAAAACGAGCGAAATTCAATATGGTGGAGGCGGCGGGAATTGAACCCGCGTCCCAAGTCAACCAACCAGCCGCGACTACATGCTTATTCCAAGTAATTTTTTCTGCTATGCGATGGCGCTTGGACTCGAGTCGCACTGCCTAGTCCGCATGATAAGATCTCGACTGACAACGCGCGGTCTCCGCCGTCAATCATGCCTGCTGTTTCGTTCGTTCACCGTAGCAGGTGTCCAGTGACAAACGTCGTGGCGCTTAGGCCGCGAGGGCTAGTTCTTCGTTAGCTTTTTGGTTTTGATGCGAATGATTTACGAGGCCAACGCATCGTCCTCGGCATGCCGCCTCTGGCGTGTTCACATGGTCGAAACCAGTGCGCCCCCATCCGATTTGGCAATTACATCATCGGCGAATTAGCCCGTCTGGTCAAATGCAGAATGGTAGGGACAGCGCAGCGCGCTGTCCCTACCAATCATCACGGCCTGGCCTGCAACAATAAATCCAGGCAAGCCTTGGCCTCGTCCCGCAGCCGCTCGCGTTCCGCCGCCGGCAAGCCGTGTGGATCGAAACGATGCCGGTAATGCAGCCGCAACAATTCTTGCAACGGCGAACGCAAGCCGGTCAGCGCGGGTTCGGCCAGCGCGCGTTCCAGCCAATCGGCCAGCGTTTCGCCCGGCTGGCGCGGTAGGCCGCGCGCGGCGAGTTTTTTTTCCAGCTGGTAAAATTCCGAGTCCAGTCCGGGCCAGATGTTTTCGCGCGCGGCGGATTTTTTGTCCTTGGCGCCGTGCAATTTTCCACGGCGCCGGAAAATAATGTGATACAACAACACGAGCAGCACCGGCACGAGTGCCCACAGGATGTATTGTTGGAAGTTGGCCTGCCGCCAGCGGAACTTGGCGAATTCAAAACCGAGCCACGAGCGCACATCGGACAGCCATTGCCAGAATTCCGTGCGCTGGCTTTCGATGGCCACCCACGAAGGCGGTGTGGTGTCAAAATCTTCCCAGCATTTTTTATCGCGGTTCCACGCAAGGCACCACGCGTGGCCATCGCGTTCGCGCACTACGTAGCCGGTGCCGCGGGTTTCGTGGACGTAGTAGCCGACGGCATAGCGCGCGGGAATGCCCAGCTCGCGCAGCAGTAGAACCGAGGCGCTGGCAAAATATTCGCAATGCCCGTTGCGGCTGGTGAGCAGGAATTTCGTCAGCGGTGTGCCGTTCGTGTCGGCGTGTTTTTCCCGGCCCTGCCACATGGTGTAGGTGAATTTGTTCAGGAAAAATTTTTCCACGGCCGCACGCTTTTCCGTTTCGCTGGCGGCGGCGGACAAGTTCAATTCCGAAATCACCTGTGCCAGCGCGGGGATTTCGTTCGTCGGCACGTTGAGGTCAAAATGATTGGTCGTGCCGGCGTCTGGTGGCGAATCGATCGTGGCGCCCGCCGCATATCGCGCATCAAAAATCATCAAGCCGCGGCCGGCGGCGAGCAGTGCACCGTTTTTATTTTTTTTCAGGATCATGTCCGGCGGCGTGTTTTCCAGCCGGCTGCAGCCGCTGGGCAAGGGCAGCAGTCCTTCCGGTGCATCCAGTTCGCGCGAATAACCTTCGAGATAGCAGGCGATGTTGATGTTTTCCGCATTGGTTTTGGCGGTGGTCAAGTTCCATGTCGTGCCGTCGTTTTCTGCCTGGATGATTTCAAAGTCGCTCAAGCCGCCGCCGGCATACCAGGTCATCTTCTGCGGGTGATAATTTCGGTAGCTCGCCTCGCGCAGATACGACGGGACATGGCCGACCTCATGTGGTTCCAGCCGGATGACGATTTTCGCAGACAACTTCATTTGTCCGATGCGGCCCATACTGGTCATCGTCTGCAATGGATCCACGCGGTTGCCGAAAAAGCGCGCCATCCACGCGGCGTTAAAACTTTGGATGATATGTTGCGTGTGGGTGATGCCGAAGATTCCAAATATGCCGAGCACCGCCACCGCCGCCAGCGCCGCCGCCCACGCCAAAAATTTGAACCGCCGCGGCCGCACGGTCCATAACGCCCATACCGCCAAAATGGTGATGCCGAAAAAGTATTTGAACGAGCCGGTGTTTTCATGAATGCCCGCTGCAAACAGGCACACCATAAAATAGGGAAATTCTATGTTGTAGTAATGGCCGGCGAATTCATTGTCGCCTTTGCGCCGCCGCCAGCGCAGCACGGGCGAGATGGCGGTGAGCGGCACGGACGGGCGCGCGTTGAACATCTGCGCCGCGATGAACGCAAACGCCGTCAACGGCAGCCAGCGCAGGAAGCGCGTGGTGGTGAGCGCGCCGGATTTTGCGGCGGCGATGACGGTGTGGCCATGCACCAATCCATTCACGCCGCCGGTGTCGTTATTGGTAAAAACGTAGCCCATGAGCGCGATGTTCAGGACGATGCAAAAACTGGAGATGCGGTTGAAGTCCGTGTCATCGAGCTCCCAGCGGAATTTCACGAAGCGCGCCAGTTCCAGTGCCGCGCCAAGCGTCGCGCCGGCGATGAGAAAATCCGTCTGCCAGCCCCAGAAGAGCAGCGCGGCGAATAGCAGGAACGGCGGCGTTTTCATTTTAACTTGGCCAACCCTTCAGAAATTTTCCCAACTTCCAAAACGTGCAACTTGCCCTCGGCGTCCACCAAATTTCCGCCTGCGCCAGAAATGCCGCCGCCGGTCGGCACCACGATCAGCACCAGCAGCGGCACGCCAAGCGACTTGAGCTTCTCCACAAATTTTTTCCGCGCGGCATCCCAGCGTTGCAGCACGCAGATGCAGCCGCTCACCGCGGAAATGTGGTTGAGCACGAGATGTTCGAGCGCCTCAAATTTTTTGTCGGGGCAATGTTTCACCGATGCTAAAATTTCCAGCATCTGATCCGCGTGCGCCAGACCGCGTCCGGCGGTGAAGCAATACGATTGGTTGCCGACGAACAGCAAATCCAGCAGCGATTCCTGCGTCAAAATGGTGCAGGCGAACGACGCGGCGACAGACACGGCCTCCTCCAAAACTTCGCTGTTCGGCTCGTCGTCAAACGTGTCAAGCACGAGCGCGTGGCGCACGAAAAATTCGTCCTCGAATTCCTTCACGATCGGCTTGCCCGTTTTCGCCCAGCTCCGCCAGTGGATGTGCCGCAATGGATCGCCGTGCCGGTAATCGCGCAACGCCACAAATTCCTCGCTGCTGCCGACGTTGGCCGCGAGCGCCACGCCGCCTTCCTGATAGCGCAGCGCACCGGGCAGCGCGATGGGCGGTAGCGGATAGCGTTTCGGCAAAATCAAAACCGTCTGTGGCGCGGGAACTTTGATGAACGCGCGGAACAGCCCGAATGGATCAGGCCGCGCAACGGTGACGCCGCTGAATTTCAAGATACCCCGGCGGCGCGGAAAAATTTCGCCGCGCGCCTCCGCTTCGCCGTGCGCGGGCAGCGGCGGCAGCTCCGCCGTTTTCACATCGGCCAGCCGGAAAGGATGGCGTTGCTTGCGTTGCGAGACGCGAAAGGCGCGGGTGCGCCGGTCTTCCGCGTGGTGAAACGCCAGCCATTCCGCGAATGATGGGCGCGGGTCGGCGAGGTTTTCCAGCACCGTCAGGCCGGACTGGTATTGTGCGGTGAGATTTTTCACCCGGATTTTGTAGAACATCGGCTGGCCGGCCGTGCCGACGCGCGGCAGCAGGCGCGTGGCGGAAAATTTTGCGCGGAAAATAAAACTGCACGCGAAGGCGAAGTGCGCCACCGCGAACAGCAGCGCGAACGCCTGATACGTCACAGTGTTGTCAATGTCCACGCCCACCGCGCCGGTGACGACCAACGCCACCGCCACCGCCCAGCCCGCCGGGGTGAAACGCCGTTGCGCCCAATACCATAGGCCGCCGGTCGCGCGGTAGCTCCAGTAGATGGGTTTGTAAAGGAAGGTCACAAGATGAATGAAGAAACCCGTTTTGACGGGGCATGAACTTTTAATTCTTCATTTGCCGGTTCATGCCGGAACTTTCAACTTTTTCAACGTTTCTTCCACCACGCCGCGCGCGGTGATGCCGGAGAAACGCGCCTGCGGTTCCAGCACCAGGCGGTGTGCGATGACCGGCACGGCGAGTTTTTGGATTTGTTCTGGCGTCACAAAATCGAAGCCATCAAACAGTGCCATGGCCTGCGCGGTTTTCATCAGTGCGATCGAAGCGCGTGGGCTGGCGCCCAGCTGCACGCCGTGTGCCGCGCGCGTGGCGGCGACGAGGTCCACGACGTAGCGTTTCAGCTCGGCGCTGATGCGGATATTTTCCACGGCATGTTTCAGCGCGATGACCTCGGCGAGGGCCGCGGCGGGTTTCAATTTGTCTAGCGGATGGTTGTGTTCCTGCGCGGTGAGAATGGCGACCTCTTCCTCGGCGGAAACGTAGCCGAGCGTGAACTGCATCGCGAACCGGTCCATTTGCGCTTCCGGCAACGGATACGTCCCGCGAAATTCGACCGGGTTTTCCGTGGCGATGACGAAAAACAATTCCGGCAAATTCCGGCGTTCACCTTCGACGCTCACCTGCGCCTCACCCATCGCTTCGAGCAACGCGGATTGCGTGCGCGGCGAGGCGCGGTTGATTTCGTCGGCGAGCAAAATGTTCGTGAACACCGGGCCTTGGTGAAAATGAAATTCCTGATCGCGCTGGTTAAAAATTGAGACACCCAAAATGTCCGACGGCAAAAGATCTGGCGTAAACTGCAGCCGCTTGAACTGCGCGTCAATGGATTTGGCCAGCGCCTTCGCGAGCGTGGTTTTGCCCGTGCCGGGATAATCTTCCAGCAGCACATGGCCGCCGGCCGCGAGCGCGGCGAGCAGATGCCGGATGGCGCTGTCCTGACCACGGATGATTTTGGAAATGTTGGCGGCAATGCGGCGGTAGGTTTCGCGGGCGGCGGTGAGGTTGGCGTCGGTCATGGCTTTGTGATGATGCAACAGTGAAGATGAAAAAAGGTTGCGGCGAAACTAAATTTATCTTCCGGCCAGACGCGCTGGAAATTCGGTTGGACAAGCCGGTAAAGTCGGCCTAGCGTTCGGCTTCAAACCATGATCAAAGCGCTCGCCCATCTCTGCATTTTTTCCCGCAACCTTGAGCGCAGCCATGATTTTTACTGCGGTGCGCTGGGATTGAAACGGCATTTTGACTTTCACAAGGACGGGAAACTTTTTGGATTTTATCTGCAAGTCGCACCGGGGCAGTTCATCGAAATTTTTCGCACGGACGCGGCGGCGGAGATCAAGCACCAGCGCATCCACCATTTCTGCCTCGAAGTAACAGACATTGATGCGTTGCGCGAGAAATTGCTGGCGCGCGGCCTCGCGGTGACGCCGAAAAAACTTGGCTGCGACCAGACGTGGCAATGCTGGTGCCAAGACCCGGACGGCACGGAGGTGGAATTCCAGCAATACACGCCGCAGAGCTCGCAGTTCACCAAAACGGATTGCGTCGTGGACTGGTGACCGCTGTCGGCGGCGGGAAATTCGCTTGACCGCCCCGCCGTTTCGGAAAAGCTGTGCGCGTGACCACCAAAATTCAGGAGGCGCTGGACGCAGCGGTCAGTGCCTTGCGCGCGGAACTCGGCGAAAATCTTTTTTCCTGCTGCGTCTATGGCAGCGCGGTGCGCGGCAATGCCATCGAGGGCGTCTCGGACATCAACCTGCTCATCCTTCTCAACCAGTCCGACAGCGCGGCGCACGCGGCGGTCGCCCGCGCCATCGGTGCGCAGTCGGTAATTGACCCGTTCATTTTGGGGCGACGCGGATTCGAGCGCAGCGTCCGCGCGTTCGCGCCGAAGTTCGCCAGTATTCGACGTAATTACAAAATTCTCCACGGCGCTGATCCACTCGCGGACATGACGGTGGACGCCGCGCTGGAAAAATTTCTCTGCGAGCAAGCCGTCCGCAACCTGCGCCTGCGCCTCGTCTATTCGTTTGTCACGCGGGCGCAGCACAAGGCGTATGACAAGTTCGTCGTCCGCAACATTACGGCAATGTTCGTGCAATTCTCCGAGGCGCTGCGGCTGAACGGCGTGGCCATGCCGCAACCGTTCGACGAGCGCGTGCCGGTGCTAGCCAAGGAATTCAAATTGGACGGACAAGTATTGCGCGACCTGCTGGCGTTAAAAAAACAGCCGCAGAAATTTTCCGAGACCGACGCGGTGAGCTGGCATGAAAAACTTTTCCCCGTTGTGGATGCCGTGCTTGTCTGGATGGAAACGAACTGGCCCGCAAAATGAATCCCTCGCCCGCCATGCTTGCACAAGCCGAACACGGCTGGTTAAGTTTTCTGCACACGCTGCGCGGGCAGGATTTTCTGCTGCTGTATTTTGTCTGGTTCATCGTGACGTTCGTTGCTGTGTTGCTATTCCGCTGGCGCGGCCAAGACACGCCGTTGACCACCTTGCTCGGCCTGCTCGCCTACGAGGCGCTGGGCGGGGTGCGCATTTGGGACGGCTCGGCGCACGGGCTGCATCGGTGGGAGTTCCTGATTTTGATGATGGTGATTGGCGGCATCATTTTCATCATCCGCGTAAAACACTTTAATAACTCTGGCAATGGTGACAGTTCCGGCGGCAGTTGCGGTGGCGGTGGTGGCTGTGGCGGTGGCGGTGGTGGCTGTGGCGGCGGCGGCGGTTGCGGCGGCTGCGGAGGAGGCTGATGAAAACCGGCGTTGGATATCGTCGCGAACTCTCCGCGTGGCTGGCAACCAAGCCGCGAGGCGTGGACTGCTTGGAAATCACCGCTGAACATTTCTTCCACGGCGGCGTAGAACATCTGGCGGCGCTGGCGAAAAAACTTCCACTCTTCGTCCACGGCCTCGGCTTGAGCCTGGGCACGCCGGGCGCGCTGGATAAAAAAATTCTGGAACAGTTCGCCCGCGTCGTCAGCCTCGCGCAGCCGGAATGGATCAGCGACCACATAGCCTTCACGCGCACCGCCGAGGTGGATCTTGGCCATCTCAATCCCATTCCGCCCACTCGCGAGATGTTGAAAATCATTTCCGACCACGTCCGCGAAGTTTCCGACCGCTGCGGCAAACCGATGTTGCTCGAAAATATCACCTCACACGTCCAACTCGCCGGCGATTTGCGCGAAACAGATTTTTTGAACGGACTTTGCGAGCGCGCCGGCTGCAAACTGCTGCTCGACGTCACGAATCTTTTTATCAACAGCCGTAACCACGGCTTCGACGCGCGGCAATGGCTCCGCGAAATCCAGCCGTCGAACATCGTGCAGTTGCACATCGTCGGCTACTCGCGCCACGGTAGCCGCTACACGGACAGCCATGCCGCGCCGATTCAGGACGAACTCATCGAGTTGGCGCGCGAAGTTGTCCGTCATGCACCGGTGCAGGCCGTCATCCTCGAACGCGATGAAGATTTTCCCGACGTGGCCGGGCTGGAAATCGAAGTCGCCAAACTCCAGCGCATCCGTGACGGAAATTGATTTCATCACCGCGTTCGCGCGGCTGCTACGTGATGGAAAATTGCGCAAAGTTTTTGCCGCCAATCCCGAGGCCGCCGCGCGACAGGTTCACCTGCGCGAAGCGGATTTGCCCTCGTGGATGCAACTGATTCCTGCCGACGTGGAATTTCAAGCCGACGTGCTGCTTCGCAAGCGTCTCGACTTGGTGAAATTATTCACGCCCGAAACCTGCCGCCGCCTCGGCGAAAAACTCTGGCCGACCTTTCGCAGCTTCGCCCGCGAGAACTGGCCGCCGGAGAATGCTGCGAATTTTTTTGACGCATATCAATTTTGCGAGCGGCTCAAGCAACAACAGTCTGGGTCCGTCGTCGCGGTCGAATGGAACCGGCTGCGCTTTGCGTTTTCCAAGTGCCGGCTGGCATTTCACAGCGTGCGGATGCCGGATGCAAGGCGTCGAACACGGCGCGGACTGCAATTTTTTTTGCGCGGACGCGGATGCCAGTGGGGGGAATATTTTTTCTATGTGAGTTGGTGAAATTTTCCGCGCGAAATTTTTACAACGTGCTGATTGCTTTCTGCGGTGAAGTTTTTATAGTTCGCTCGTTCAAAAAGCATTTATAGATGAGCAACCCGAACAACGCCGCCGCCCCGTGGGACATTGATTCCGCGCGTAACCTCTACAACATCACCCGTTGGGGCGCGAAATATTTTGATATTAACGACGCCGGGCATGTCGCCGTCAAACCCTTGCAGGACGCGGGCGCGAGCGTGGACATCACCGATGTCATCGAGGAGGCCAAAGGGCGCGGGCTTAAATTTCCACTGCTCATTCGCTTCCAGGATATTTTGCGGCATCGCGTCGAGGCAATTAACAAGGCGTTCCAAAGCTCCATCGCCGAATTTAATTTTACCGGAAAATATCGCGGCGTGTTCCCGATCAAAGTGAACCAGCTCCGCGAAGTCGTGGAGGAAATTTTGGACGCGGGCAGGCCGTTCAACTTCGGTCTCGAAGTCGGCAGCAAGCCGGAACTCTTTGCCGGCCTTGCGCTGCAAAACCAGATGGGCGGACTCATCATCTGCAACGGCTACAAAGATGCGGAATTTATCAAGATGGCGCTGCTCGGCATCAAGCTCGGCAAACGCGTCATCATGGTCGTTGAGAAACTCGAAGAGCTGAAGCAGATCATCACCATTTCCAAATCGCTAAACGTGGAGCCGCTCATTGGCATCCGTGCGCGGTTGCTGAGCAAGGGCGCGGGCAAATGGGCCGAGAGCGGTGGCGAAAATGCGAAGTTCGGCCTGAGCACCGTGGAGCTTCTGACGGCGACGGAAATGTTGAAGGCAGAAAATCTCGGCCACTGCTTGAAGCTGCTACATTTCCACATCGGCTCGCAAGTGCCGGACATTCTCACGGTGAAGAAAGCCGTGCAGGAAGCGGCGCGGTTTTACGCCAAGCTCGTGAAGATGGGTTTTGCGATTGAGTTCATGGATGTCGGCGGCGGTCTCGGCGTGGACTACGATGGCTCGCGCAGCGCGTTTGATTCTTCGACCAACTACTCATTGCAGGAATATACCAACGACATCGTTTATTACATCGCCGATGTCTGCAACGCCGAGAAGGTGCCACATCCCGACATCGTCAGCGAAAGCGGACGCGCCATCGTCGCGCATCACAGCGTGCTGGTCGTGGAAGTGTTTGGTGCGATTGAAAAAATCCGCCCGGGCGATGCCTTCAAATACGGCGACAGCGAGCATCCGCTCGTGAAGGAGCTGCTCGACATCAAAAAAAACCTCGCGAAGCTCAACAAGCTGGAGGCGTTTCACGACGCGCAGGAACGCAAGGAAGACGCGCACAATATGTTCACGCTCGGCGTCATGGAATTGCCGGACAAGGCGCGCATTGAAAATCTTTACTGGGAGATCAGCCGTGAAGTCGTGGAAAGTTTCAAGGGCCAGGCCTACATCCCGGACGAAATCCAGAAGCTCGAAGATTCGCTCGGCGATCAATACCTCTGCAATTTTTCCGTGTTCCAATCGCTGCTGGATCACTGGGCGCTCGGACAATTATTTCCCATCATGCCCGTCTCGCGCCTCAACGAAAAGCCGACGCGCGAAGGCACTCTGGTGGACATCACCTGCGATTCCGACGGCGCCATCAACAAGTTCATTGACCTGCGCGACGTGCGCGACACGTTGCCGCTGCACCAGCTCAACACGAACGGCGACGGCAAACAGGAACCTTACTATCTCGGATTTTTTCTGATGGGCGCGTATCAGGACATCATGGGCGATCTGCACAATCTGTTTGGCCGCGTGAATGAAGTCCACGTTTTCCTGGAACCCGACGAGCCGACCGGTTATTACATCGAGGAAGTCATCGAGGGCGACACCGTGATCCATTCGCTCACCGCCGTGCAATACGACGAGAACGAACTCAAACGCCAGATGAAGGCGCAGATGGACGAAGCCATCAAATCCGACCGCATGAAACCCAGCGAAGCCATGCGCCTGCTGGATGATTACGAGCGCGGGTTGAAGGCTTATACTTATTTGAGTTTCTGACCGTGAAAACGAAGATGGAAGCTGGCGGGTTGATGATGGAAAAAAACTTTCCACACGACAAAGCCATCCTCTACGTTCTATTCTCCATCTTCGCCTGATGAACACACCCAACCCGCAACTGCTCCGCTCGCTCGGCAAACTCGCGCGCGGACTTTCTGCGCTGTTCTGGGGACTGCCCGCGTGGCTGCTGGTCAGCGTGGAAACGGCCAAGGTGGATTTGCTCAAGCCGCTGGGCCTCGCGCCCGCACTGGCGTTGAACCTATTACTGCTCTTCGGCCTCTGGCAGATGGCGGATTTTCAAAGACAGGAACGGCCCTGGCGTGCCGCGCTGGACCGCGCGCTGTTGCCGGGAGTGGTGAATCTTGGGCTCTGCCCATTTCTGTTCTGGTTCAGCCGGATGCCCGAGCAGCTCGTTTTTCGGGCGGCGATGTATGTGTTGGTTTTGTCCGCGCTGATTTTTGTCTTCAATCTCAACCTGGTTTTGAAACAGCTCGGCGCGATGCTGCCGGATGAAACGCTGCGGCAGGAGACGCAGCAGTTCACTGCGCTGAACCGCTGGCTGATCGTGGTGTGGCTGTTGGTCGCGGCCGTGTTCCTCGGCGCGCCGGAGGTGCTGAATTTCCCGTTGCGGTTCAGCACAAAAATCATCTTCTGGTTGCATCATCTGGAAACGGCCGTGATGCTGTTCCTCGGCCTGGCGCCGCTGGCCATCACGATGGCACTAATCTGGAAAACCAAAGAAGTCATCCTCGACAGCGTCTTCGGCGAACGAAATTAAAATGGAAACCGCCCTGTCCGCTCTCGGCCAACGCACCGCGCCGCCGGCCATTTCGTGGCTGATGAAAACCGCCCTGTCGCGGCCAAAACTTATTTCGCTGGCCGCCGGTTTCACGGACAACGCCTCGCTGCCGGTGGACATTTCCCGCCAGCTGCTCAACGGGATTTTGCGCTCGCCCAAAACCGGCCAACCCGCCTTGCAATACGGCACCACCGCCGGCGAACCGCAGTTGCGCGAGCTGACAGCGGCGCATCTGCAACAGCTTGATGGCGGGTCTGACCGCGCGCATTCCGCCGAACGCGTCCTCATCACCGGCGGTTCGCAGCAGTTGCTTTACATGACGCTCGAAGCGTTGTGCGACGAGGGCGACATCGTCATCGTCGAAGACCCGACGTATTTTGTTTTCTTGAGCATCCTGCAAAGTCGTGGCATCCGGGCGCGCGGCGTGAAGCTGACCCGCGATGGTCTTGACCTGGTGCAGCTCGAAAAAATTCTCACGCAGTTGAAAAATTCCGGCGAACTTCGCCGCGTGAAGGCGCTCTACCTCGTCACCTATTTTCAAAATCCGACCGGCGTGACGACCAGCTTTGCAAAAAAGCGCGCCGCGTTAAGGCTGTTAAAAAAATTCGAGCGTGCTGCCGGCCATCCGCTGTATCTCATCGAGGATGCGGCGTATCGCGAACTACGTTTTGACGGTGGCGTGGATGTGCCGACGGCGCTCACGTTGCCGGGCGCCCGGCACCGCGTGATTTACGCCGGCACTTACAGCAAGCCGTTTGCGACGGGTGCGCGGGTTGGTTTTGGGATATTGCCGGAACCGGTTTACACCGCCGTGCTGCGCATCAAAGGCAACCATGATTTTGGCACCGCCAACCTGCTGCAAGCGCTTCTCACCCGCGCGCTCGCGAGTGGTGACTACGACCAGCAGGTGGCGAAGGCGCAAAAAAATTACGCCCGGAAAGCCCGCGTGATGAAACAGGCGCTCGCCAAACATTTTCCCGCCTGTGTGGAGATCTGGGAATCCGGCGGCGGACTTTATTTCTGGGCGCGGTTGCCGGCGGGAATTTCCTGCGGCGTGAACTCCGAGATTTTCCGGGCCGCGCTCAAGCACGATGTGCTCTACGTCCCCGGCGAGCTGTGTTACGCCGCCGATACCGCCCGCCGGGCGCCGGACAATGAGCTGCGCATCAGCTTTGGCAGCGCCAGCGAGACCAACCTCCGCGAAGGTGTGAAACGCCTGGGTGCGGTGCTGCGGAAATTTTTGAAGTGAAGTTTCCGGCGTGTGCTAGTGAAAATTATAGGGGAGAAAAATCAGCCACCGCGAAATACTCGAAATACGCGCACGGGATTTTTCTTTCCCGTGGTTCGCGATGAAAGCGGCGGAGGGCCGCCGCACTCCACGACGCTGACGCGCCAACCGACGCCACCACGAACGCGAAGCGTCTTGGAGTTGCCAAGCCGAGGTTCGGTCGCCAGTCCTCTGGCGCTTTTTCGTGGGGCGCGAAGGACGCGCGGTTCAATTTGGGATGGACAACCGGCGGCGGCGGGAGCAATTTCGGGCGCGGGATCGGAAGCAGCGGCGGAGAAATGCGGGAGACAGGCGGTGAACCGCCAGTGCTAACTCATCTAAATGAAATCTAGAATTCTTCCAATCATTGAAAAGCACTGCGCTTTGCCAGTGGAGCATTTTAGAGTTGTAGAAGATTTTCACGAAGTTCAAATAGAACAAATTCAACGGGGAATTATTTTTGTAGTTGCAGTTTGGAGTGGGCCATCTCTCGTTGGATTTAAGCGATTTACCAAAACCATAAAGT
>CAIKKJ010000047.1 GCA_903827955.1 uncultured Verrucomicrobia subdivision 3 bacterium | reverse complement strand
GGCACGGCGTTGCTGATGGCGGCGATGGCTGGCTGCGGATTGCCTGGTTTCGCGAATTTCGTTGGTGAAGCGACGGTGTTCTTTGGTGCTTGGAAAATGTTCCCGACCGTCACGGTCATCGCGCTCTGGGGCGCGCTGGTCATTGGCGGTATTTACATGACGCGCGCCGTGAGAACTATTTTGCACGGCCCGCTGCCGGAGAAATGGAATTCTGTCGCCGATGCCTCGCACGTCTGGCGCAAGCTGCCTTACGCGCTGCTGCTCGTGTGTCTGCTCGTATTCGGTTTCTGGCCGAAGCTGCTGACGGAAAAAATCAATCCCGACGTGGAAAAAATCGTGGCCTTAATCCCGCCGTCGAAATGCTGCCCCGTCACGGCCTGTAAGATCGTGTCGGCTGACAATTCAGGAGTCCGCAACTGATGAACCCTTCCCTCAATTTTATCGGTCTGGAAATTTCGGTGGTCGGCGTCGCCTTGGTGCTGATGCTGGCGGATTTTTTTGTGCCCGCCGAACGCCGCCGCTTCATCGGCTACGCCGGCATTGCCGCGCTCGGTGCGTTGCTGGTCATGAGTTTAAGCGGCGATGGCACTTGCAGTAATTTCGGCACAGCCTTCGGCAACTCGTTCATCAACGATGGCCTTTCGCTGTTCTTCAAACGCTTTTTCATCATCGCGGCGATTCTTGTGCTGTTCATCGCGGCGGAATTCTCCGACCGCATCGCGGAAGGCAGTGTTGCGGAATACTATTCGCTCATCGTGTTCGCGCTGGCTGGAATGTTGTTTGCCGCGTCATCCAATGACTTCGTGATGCTGTTTGTCTCCATCGAACTCATTACCATCACGTTTTACGTCCTCGTCAGTTTCCAACGCAGCAAACTCGCCTCGCTTGAAGCCGGCGTGAAGTATTTGATTCTCGGCGCGCTGTCCTCGTCGTTCATGGTGTTTGGCATCGCGCTGATTTGGGGAACAACCGGCACGCTGAACTTCAACGAACTCGCCGCCGTTGCGCCGCAGTTTGAGACGAGCAAAATCTTTTTGCTCGGCGTGCTGCTAGTGCTGGTCGGACTTGGTTTCAAGATAGCCGCGTTCCCGTTTCAGATTTGGGCGCCGGATGTTTATCAAGGTGCGCCGACGCCGACGACCGCGTTTTTGGCGGTTGGTTCCAAGGCCGCCGGAATTGTTTTGCTGTTGCGAGTGCTTTTCACCGCCGTGCCGAGCGTGACCTTGCACTGGGATAAGCTGCTTATCGTCATTTCCGCCATCACGATTCTTTACGGCAATCTCTGCGCGTTGCCGCAACGCAACCTCAAGCGCCTGCTCGGCTACTCCAGCATCTCGCACGCGGGCTATTTGCTGCTTGGTGTCGCGGCGCTGAACGCCAGCGGCCAGGCGGCGATTTTGTATTATCTCGCGGGCTACCTGTTCACGACGCTGGCTGGTTTTCTCGTCATCGCGCTCGTGCTGCGGCATCTCGATTCGGAAGATATTTCCGGTCTCGCCGGTTTGAACCAGCGTTCGCCGCTGCTCGCTGCGACGATGACGGTCTCGATGGTTTCGCTGGCAGGCATTCCGCCGCTCGCCGGTTTCTTTGGAAAATTTTTGCTGCTCAAATCCGTCGTCGAAGCTGCGAAAGTTTCGGGCAACCATGGCTACTACTGGCTCGTGGCCATTGCGCTGGCGGGCGTGGTAATTTCCCTCTACTACTACTTCAACGTGGTGCGCGCAATTTACTGGAGCCGCGATGTTAAAGACGCTTCGCCGATCACGCTTTCCGCGCCGGCGATGGTTTGCGCGTGGATTTGCATCGGCGGCATCTTCTGGCTAGGGCTATTCCCGAACACGGTGTTGAACCTGGCGAATCAAGCAGTGGTCATTGCTGCAAAATAATTTCTCCAAAAATTTCAGAGCGGGACGGACAAAGTTGTCCGTCCTTTTTTTATTCTGTCGTAGCAGCGACTCGGAGAGTGGCGCAACAAAACAATCCGGCTTACTGCCGAAAGCCGTTCGGAATCACGGCAATTGCAGACGGAAGAAATTTTGCGGCGAACCAATGCCAGTGTTGGTGGTGAAGTTGAAATTGCCGGAACTGTCGAACTGGTTCGTGAGCAGCGGCGTCCAAAGTGCCGCGAGGTTCGTTGTGCCGAGCAGGATGAAATTGGCATTACCCACGCCGCCCGTGCCGCTAAAGCCAAGCGTGCCGCCGGAGATGAAAAGGTTGCCGATGACCGGCGTGGTGGTGAGCGCGACGGAAATAATTCCCGCCGAATTCAAAGTGTTCGTGTTCCAAGCCAAACCAAACGGCAGCGCCGGCAGTTGAACGCTGGAAAAAGCCCCGGCGATATTGGTGGCATCAAAAAGTTTGAACGTGTCGCCGGCGGCAAATTGCGACGAGCCTGCGTTGGTCACAATCAGCGCGCCGCTGAATCCCACCCGGCCGTAAATTTTTGCGGTGTCGTTGGTCAGCGGGGAATGGCTGATCTTGAAAAAAGATACGCAGCCGGGTTTTAACATCAAGTTGACGGCGACGGAGTTGGAAAAATTGGTGAACGTCAGCGTGCCAAAGGAATTGCTGCCGGGAGCCAGCGTTGCGCCGTTGGTGAGTGTAATCAGCCCGAAGCATGCGCCGTTACCGGTCAGCCGCGCCGGTCCGGTGAACGTGAAGTTGCCGTTGTTGATGGTGGCGTGCGTATCCAGCATCGCGCCGGCGGCAAGGTTCACATTGTTGGTTGCGAGAATGGTGCCGGTGCCTGACAACGCAAGCGTGCCGGCATTAATGAACGTCGGGCCGGTGTAGCTTGCCGCCGCTGAAAGTGTCAGCGTGCCGCCACCGAGCTTGGTCAGCCCGCCATCCAATGAAGCCAATGAGGGATCGTGAATCAACGGCGCGGCAATCGTGATGGCGAAGCCGCCGTCGTCAATAATCGCGCCGCTGGCCTGCACCATGTTTGTCGCGAAATTGAACGCCGGTAGGAATGAGGCGTTGGCTGCGCCGGCTTTTAGAACGCCGCCGTTGAAGGCTAATGAATTCGTCTGACTCGTTTTGGTTTTGGTGAAGCCGCCGACGGTGAACGTGCCGCCGTTGAGCCGGAGGAAGGTTTGGGCGGTGGCGCGGTTCACGTTGTTCACATCGAGACTGCTCGCGCCGAGATTGAACGCGGCGTTGTTTTGCAAGGTGAGCGTCACATTGCCGCCGGCCTGGCCGCCGCCGAGATTGCAGCCGCCGAGCGTGAGCGCGGCATTGTCGCGGATCGTTATGCTTGCGCTGCGGTTGCCGCCACTGCTGTCGCGGCCGATGGCGCAGGCGGTTTGCGAGGTGGTGACGACGGCGTTGGACGCAAACGTGACCGAGCCGCGTGGCACGATGATATACTTGGAGCCGAGCAGTGCGTTGCCGGTGAAGGTGAATGCGCCGCCGGTGTCTGCGCCGGGCCGCCATTGGCCGCCGCCGGGGTAAATGTTCCCAGCCCAGATGCCGGTGCCGTTTGTGCCCTGCATCATCAAATCCGACGTTGCGTTGTTGAGAATGGCAAAATCGTTCGTGATGACCACGCCGCCGCCGACGAGAACACAGCCGCCGGCGTAGGAAACCGGGCCGGTGCCGGCCGCGGCATTATTTGAAAACACCACGTTGCCCGCCGTGTTCGTGAAGCCGCCGGCGAAACTGTTGGAACCGGTGAGATAAAGTATCGCCGTTGATCCGTTCAGCGTTACCGCGCCGGGACCGCTGATGGCGTTGGTGTAAAGTGAGAATCCAGTCGGCGCGAGAATGAGCGAGGTGTTGTTGCTGATGTCGCACGGCGGAACGGTGCTGGAAAATTGCAGCGCCCCGGCGTTGATGATCGTCTGCCCGTTGAAGGTGTGCGTGCCGCTCAACGTCAGCGCGCCGGCGGAATTTTTTATCAGCGCGCCGTAGCCGGCGAGGTTAACGGAGCTGCTCAACGCGCCGGGGTTGGCGTAGATGAGCGTGTCGTTGTTGGTGATGTTGCCGGTGAGACTGCCGTTCGCGGACACGCCGTCACCGAGCTGGATGGTGCCGTCGTTGATGGTGGTGCCGCCGACAAAGGTGTTGGTGGTGTTCAGCGTGAGCTGCCCGGAACCGGTTTTAAACAATGCCGCGCCGCCGGAAATAAATCCGCTGCCACTGAACGTGTAATCTTGTTGTGCCAGCACATAAACGATTCCGGCAGGCAGGGCGCCGGTTAGGTTGATGGCCGGTGAGTTAGCACCGTTGTCGTCAAACGTCACGTTGTCGCCGGAATTGAAGGCGACCAAGTTGGCGCCATTGAGCCAGTTCACCCCGGTGCCATTGCCCCAAGTGTTGACCGAGCCATCGCCCTGCCAAATTAAATTCGACGGCGGCATGAGCGGTGACGCGAGCACAGCGACGTTGTTTGTCCACGCCGAGCCGTCGTTGCCGGTGACGGTGAATTGAAAGCTGCCCATGCCGGAAAAATTCGCTGGCGGAACAAAGTGCGCGCTGTGGCCGCTGTTCAAGGTGACGACGCCGTTGCTTAAAATCGTGAGGGTGTAAACCGGATTCGCATTCGTGAAGCCGCTGGTGTATTGCCAAAGATCAATGTCCACGGGCGTGTTTGTGACGGTGAATGCGTGCGGGTCGGCGAGCCAGTTGAGGTAACGCTCGATGTTCGCGTAGCCGTCCGCGCCGATGGTCATCGCGTCGCTGGCGGAATTAAAATTCAGCCCCATCGCTTTTTCCCAGTAGTCGGGCATGCCGTCGTTGTCAGTGTCAATCGAGGCGACGCCGCTGTTGATGATGCCGTAGCCGTTATTGCCCAAACCGGTCTGCGTCTGGCTCGTGTAAAAACCGCTGCCGGGGCCGGCCGTTCCCGCGCCATAACCGGTCGTGCCGTTGCCCAAAGTTTTGACCTGGCTGATCACGAGGTCGTCAATCTGGTCGCGCGGAAACGCGCCCGCCTGAGACACACAAAGACGATACGCGGTTGTGGCGCTCTTATTGGTCAGCGCGGGCGTGAGCGCGGACCACGGTGCGGTGAGGATCGTGCCCGTGCCGGAATACCAGTAAGGCGTGTTGGGCGTGCCGTTGAGCGTGCCGTCGCGGTCGCCGTCGAGCAAGTTGCCGACGTAGTAAAGGCTCTGGTTGGAGTCCAATTGAAAGAAAGGAAAATCCGCACTGCCGCCATCACCGGGTCCGCTGATGAAATAATTGTTCACGAGGTCGTGGCTGAAGGTGGTGCTGGTGTGCGTGGTGTAGCCCGCGCCGCAATTGTAGAGGACGTTGTTGACGAAGATGTCGTTGATTTTGGAGAGCGGATTGCGGTTGTGCGAATTGGCGAAGATGGTGTTGAACCAGGACATCGTGCTTTGCACCGATTCGGTATGCGCGCCGAATTGTTGGCCAGTGGGATTGGCGTCGAGGCAGTTTTGAAACGTCACGTCGGTGACGGGCCAGTTCTGCCAGTCGTCGCTCACGGCATCGAGGTTGTTCCACGGGCCGAACTCCATTGAGACGTGGTCACAGATGACGGAACGCGCGCGGTAAAGGCTCAAGGCGTCGTCGCCCGTGCTGGCCGTCTCGCTGCCGGGACGGATGCGGATGAAACGGCAGACGATGTTGCTGCGGCTGGCGAAGGAAATTTCCCCGCCGCGAAAACCGATGCCGCCGCCGGGCGCGGTCTGGCCGGCGATGGTGAGATTGCCGCTGCATGACACGGCGGAATTCAATTTGATGTAACCACCGACATCAAAAACGATGATGCGGCCGCTGTGGCTGACGGCATCGCGGAAGGAGCCGGTGCCGCTGTCGGCGAGCGTGGTGACGTGATAGACCGAGCCGCCGCGACCGCCGGTGACATTGGCGCCGAAGCCGAGCGCGCCGGGAAAGGCGGGGGTTTGTGCCAGCAGTGGCAGGGCGGAAAAAAACAAGGCCGCGGCTAGCGCGAAATTATTTCGGGAAATCATTCCTTCAATGTAACCTAGTGGCGGGGATTGGTCATCCTTCACTGTATTGGTTACACGGCAAACCGGTTTGAAAATTGTGACGGCCTAAACTGTCCGCATCTGCACCGCGTCCACGATTTCCGTGCCGACGGAAATCGCGCCGATGATGACGACAATCTCGCCTTTTTTCAGCCGGCCGGATTCCGCCAGCATTTTTAGCCCGACTTCAAT
>CAIKKJ010000046.1 GCA_903827955.1 uncultured Verrucomicrobia subdivision 3 bacterium | reverse complement strand
GATTTATTGCTGGCAGCCAATGAAGCACTCGCGGGCAAAAATCTGGATGGCATGCTTGTCGGTGTCGTTATTGATTCAGCCAATGCTGGCAAATGCGTCATGGCTTGATTTACTGTTTCCGGGCAAAAAAAGCGACGCTTCGACCTTTGCCGATCTCTCGCTCGCAGAACTCGCGAACGTCAAAATCAACATCGCCTCCATCGCGGACAAACCTGTTCGCGAACAGCCCGCCATCGTCTCGGTCATCACCGGTGAGGAAATCAAGGAAACCGGCGCCCGGGATTTGATGGACGTGCTTTCGCTGGTGCCGGGATTTTCATTTCAGGAAGACATTGATACGGCTGTGGGGGCGGGATTCCGTGGCTTCTGGGCTTACGAAGGCAAGATGCTGGTGCTGCTGGATGGTATTCCGGTCAATGACGGTTTGTGGGGCACGGTCCAGATGGGGCAACATTATTCGGCGGAACAAATCAAGCAGGTGGAAATCATCCGCGGCCCCGGCTCGGCTCGCTACGGTGGCAACGCGGAACTGGCGGTCATCAACATCACGACGAAGGGCGCGGAGCAGAATGGCGGTTTTGCGAGCGTGCGCCCGGAGGCGGTGTCGGGCCGCTTCGGCACGGCGGCGGACGGCGGTTTTGGTTATACTTTTACCAACGGCTGGCGGCTGTCAGTCGGAGTTAATTACGAGGACTACATTCGTTCGGATCAACGCTATGTTTCTCAAGCGGGCACGGTGGTGGATATGCGCCGCTATTCCGGCATGGAGTCCTATGCGCTTAACGCCAAGCTCGGTTGGAAAGACCTCGACTTGCAATTTATTTACGATGACTACGCATTTAAAGATCCATTGGACACGGGCGAGCCGCCGGTTGGCTATCCCCTGTGGGAGCATCGTTTTCGTTCGTTAATGGGATCCGTCAAATATGATTTTAGGCTCTCCGATTCAGTGACGGTTTCACCCAAGTTCACGCTCACAGACCAAACGCCTTGGGAACTGTTGACCAGTCCCGGCATTGGCAATAAAAAATTGGAATATGACAAATACAATCTGGATGTGCCCTGCGTTATCAATTTCAACGATAACAACGACCTGCTGGTGGGAATGACTGCGTTTATTGAATCCGCCGAAGCCATTGATACGGCTTATACCGGCGTCCCGGCCGATGTTTTTTTCTACGGTTCAGATCAGGTGGTTTACCACGACATCGCTGGCTATGCCCAATATGATTTGGACACCCGCTGGGCCAGCTTCAGCGTTGGCGGCCGTTACGAAACCCACAGCTATGCCGGCAGCGCGTTCGTGCCCCGCTTGAGCGTGACCCGCGCCTGGGACCGATTCCATCTCAAGTTGCTTTACGACCAGGCGTTTCGCACGCCGAACATCAACGATATTTACTCGGCACTGCCAAACAATGCGATTAGCGATGAGAAAACGACCAGCTATCAATTGGAAGCTGGCTACCAGTTCAATGAACAATTTTCCGCCATCGCCAACCTGTATTACATCCGCATCGACAAGCCGATTGTTTTCACAGTGGAAGGCAGCAGCTTCGGCGCGATGAACGGTGGCCGGCTGGGAAACTATGGCGGCGAATTTGAACTGCGCTATGCGAACAAGCGATTTTCAGGCAAGCTCGGCTACTCGTATTACTTCGCGGACGAACAATTAAGCGAGAACCAATTTTTATATGGCTCGTCCGAGAACGGACTCAATTTGGCCCAGCCCGCCCACAAGATTTCCGCCAGCGGCACGCTGCATCTCACCTCCCAGTTGGACTGGAATCTCAACGGCACCTTCAGTTCCCAAGCCCGCGTCTTCGCCTATCCCGGCAATGAAACGTCGCTGTCGGCCGAAGTGAACCTGAACACGTTCGTCGAATACCACTGGAAAAACTTCTCCGTCGGCGTCGGTATCAACAACCTGCTGAACGAGAATCTGCAAGTC
>CAIKKJ010000045.1 GCA_903827955.1 uncultured Verrucomicrobia subdivision 3 bacterium | reverse complement strand
TTTTAATCCCGTTGCCCGTCTCACCCGATATGCAAAAACGATTGGCGTGGCTGATTTCGTGTCTGGTGTTTGTGAATGTGCTAGCGCGCGGGGCGGAAGGCTTGCAGGAAATGTCGTTCACGGTGGATGGCGTGGCGCGCACGGCTTTGGTCTATGCGCCGCCTTCGGCCAGGACGACGAATACGCCGCTGGTGTTCGTGTTTCATGGTCACGGCGGCAGCTCGCAACAGGCGGCGCGCAGTTTTCATATCGAACGTGAATGGCCGGAGTCGGTGGTGGTTTACATGCAAGGTCTGCCGACGGTCGGGCAACTCACAGATCCGCAGGGCAACCGCACGGGCTGGCAGGCGGCAACCGGTGACCAAGGGGGCCGAGATCTGAAATTCTTCGACGCCGTGCTCGCGCGGCTCAAACAGGATTACAATGTGGACGCGAAACGCATCTACGCCACGGGTCATTCCAACGGCGGCGGTTTCACTTATCTGCTCTGGCAAGCGCGGGGCGATGTCTTTGCAGCCGTCGCTCCATCCGCGGCAGCGGCCAAGTATGCGCGGCAACTCAAGCCGAAGCCCGCGTTAATCATCGGCGGGGAACAGGATCCGCTGGTGAAATTCTCGTGGCAGGAACTCACGATGAAAGCGGTGAGCAAAGTGAACGGCTGCGCGGCGACCGGCGAACCGTGGGCCAAACAAGGCACCCTCTATCCGTCAAAAGAAGGCACGCCGCTGGTCACGTTCGTTTTTTCGGGCGGGCACGAGTTCAATTCCGCCGCGCCGGCGTTGATCGTGAAATTCTTCAAAGAGCATCCGGCAGTTGCGGCGAAGTGAGCGAACGATTGGTTCGCGAACGCCGCGCTCAAAGTTGAGACGCCGCGGTGCGTTTGAGGATGACCTTGATGGCAGTGGTCATGTTGTCTTTGAACTGCGGATCGGCCTGCAGTTTTTTCCAGACGGGCGCGGAGGAGAAGCCAGCCCAATGTTTCTTGTGCGCTTCCATGTCCTCGCCGCACGTCATGTAAACCAAGCTGGGCATCACGGGACCGGACAGGGTGCGCCCGTAAAAAATCGGGGCGAGTCCGACTGCTTTCATCACGTCAATCTCGCCGCTTTCGAACATGTGGATTTTGTTCAGGCCCTTGGTTTCGCTGGGACTGACGTAGGTTCGAAGTTCAAAGACGTTCGGCTTTTTGTCGGCGGGCGGGAGGTTGAGATGCTTCATGCCATCGAACGCGACGAGCAGTGAGGTTTGAAAATTTTCGTAGGCGGGGTTGGTCTTCGGTGCGTTGAGAAAGTCGGCGGCGGATTTTTGGAACTCGGCATCGGCAGCGAGCTTTGCTGGTGCGGCGGCGAATGTTTCCGCGGAGGTGTGCGGGATGAAGACGTAAATCTTGTTTGTTGCAGAATCCTGCACTTCGGTGAAAACGCCCACGGGCTGACAGCCGAGGCGGTTGTAGGCGGGCACGGCGGCGTGCTGCCAGTAGTCCTGGATGCGCTGCTGTTGCTCCGCAGATTTGGTGGAGTAAACGCGCAATTCAAAACTCTGCGGCTGTCCGCTGTCAGCGGCGGTGGCCAGGGTAAAAAAACCGAGCGCCACCATGAAGCCAGCGGCGACCACGGACTTGCGCAAAACAAATCTTAAATGCATGGCGAAAGTCTGGTCTGGTTTTAACCGACAGACGAGAAAATTTACCTGCTGGCCAAACCCAGTCCTCAGGCCTTCTTTACGAAGCACGCTTTCAGGCCGACGGCGATGCCGTCCACTTTGCAGGAAATTTCATGGTCGCCATCGCCGAGCTTGATGGGTTTGGATTTGGAACCACCTTTCAAAACCTGCGTGCCGCCGAGTTTCAAATCTTTGATCAAGATGACGCAATCGCCATCGGCGAGGACATTGCCGTGAGCGTCTTTGACGATGCGTGGCCCTTCAGGCGCTTCCGGTTCGGCTGCGCGCGGCCATTCGTGACCGCAGGTGACGCATTCCCATTTGTCGGAAAATTCCAGGACTTCAGTCATCTCGCACATCGGGCAGGCAGGTTTACTCATGGACTGGTAGTGTAACCGGATTCCGCGCCGAAATTCAACGGCGCACTTTGTTCAGGTGAGATGGCGCGGACAGCAATCGAAAAAGCAAATCCGAAGGGTTGACATCAGCGCAGTGTGTCGGGCATACAGTTACGACAACTTTCTACCAAACCAGACTGAAAGAGCAAACCTCATGAGCACCATCCGGGTTTTGGTCGGCACAAAAAAAGGCGCGTTCATCCTGACGGCGGATGGCACGCGCAGGGATTGGAAAATTTCCGGGCCGCATTTCGCGGGCTGGGAGATGTATCACCTCAAAGGTTCGCCCGTTGATCCGAATCGCATTTATGCATCACAGACGAGCGGCTGGTTTGGGCAGATCATCCAACGTTCGGACGATGGCGGTAAAACCTGGAATACACCTGGTAGCAGTCCGGAAGATTTGAGCGGCCCGGGAGGTTTTCCCAAAGGCGAGAGCAACAAATTTGTTTACGACGGTGAAGTTGGAAAACATCTCTGGTATGACGGCACGCAACATCCCTGGGAGTTCAAACGCATCTGGCACATCGAACCGTCGCTTACCGATCCCGACACCGCGTATGCTGGCGCGGAGGACGCGGCGATTTTTAAGACCACCGACGGCGGCAAAACGTGGCAGGAGCTTTCGGGGTTGCGCAAAACCAAAAGTCATCTCTGGCAACCGGGCGCTGGCGGCATGGGCGTCCACACAATCCTGCTCGATCCGAAGAATGAAAAGCGGATTTTCATCGCCATTTCTGCGGGCGGCTGTTTTCGCACCGACGACGGTGGTAAAACCTGGAAGCCCATCACCAAAGGATTGAAGTCGCCCTACGAATTGCCCGATCCCGACGCTGAAGTCGGTCACTGCGTGCATCGCATCGCGCTGCATCCATCGAAACCCGACGTGTTGTTCATGCAAAAACATTGGGACGTGATGCGCAGCGATAATGCCGGCGACCAATGGAATGAAGTCAGCGGTGATTTGCCGAGCGATTTTGGTTTTCCGATTGATATCCACGCGCACGAACCGGAGACAATCTATGTCGTGCCCATCACGAGCGATTCGCTACACTATCCGCCGGACGGAAAACTGCGCGTGTATCGCAGCAAGACCGGCGGCGGTGACTGGGAGCCGCTGACGAAAGGCCTGCCGCAAAAGGATTGCTACGTCAACGTGCTGCGCGATGCGATGGCGGTGGATTCGCTCGATCAATGCGGCATCTATTTCGGCACGACCGGCGGACAGGTTTATTGTTCGCCCGATGGCGGCAATTCATGGAATGCCATGGCCGAACATTTGCCGGCGGTTTATTCGGTCGAGGTGCAAACATTGAAATGATCCGCGTCGTGCTGCCATTTCATCTGCGGAACCTCGCGCGCGTGGATGGTGAGGTGGAGCTGGAAGTCGCCGCGCCGGTAACAATTGGAAAAATTCTCGATGCGCTCGAAGAAAATTTTCCTGTTTTGCAGGGAACCATGCGTGACCACGGCACGCTGAAGCGCCGCGCGTTTATCCGGTTCTTCATTTGCAAAGAAGACTGGTCGCTGGAATCACCGGACAAGTTATTGCCGGAGGAAATCTTGAACGGCATCGAACCGTTCCTCGTCGTCGGCGCGATGGCGGGCGGCTGAAATTTTCAACCAAACCAAAAACCAAAACCAACCATGAAAAAATATCTCCCTTGTATCGCGGGCGTCCTCCTCGGACTCTGCTTCCTCGCGGCGAGCGTCCCAGTTCTGTTCAATCTCATCAAACCGCCGCCATTGCCGGAAGGCACGCCGGCTTGGTATTTCATGGCAGCGTTCGGGCCGACGGGCTACATCAAGTTCGTAAAAGTATTCGAGTTCGTCGGCGGCATTCTCGTGATGATTCCGCGCCTGCGGAACATCGGCTTGCTGCTGCTCGGCCCGGTCATCGTGAACATTATTGCCTTCCATTTCTTTGTGGATGACTGGCATCACTTGATTAACCCGATGATGATTGTCATCGTTTTGTGCGCGCTGTATTTGCTCGGAAAGGCGCGCGCGAAATTCGCCGGTCTGCTTAACTGAAATTTAAAACAAAAGGAAATTTATGTTGCCCATTCTTCTCGCCCTCGCGTTCATCGCCATTTTGTTTGTCATCGTCATTACCGGTCAGCCGGATGAATTCAAACTTTCACGCTCGACGAAAATCTCCGCGCCGCCGGAAATAATTTTCCCGCACGTCAACGACCTGCACAAATGGGAGGCGTGGTCGCCGTGGGCCAAGATGGATCCGAACGCCAAAAATTCCTTTGAAGGTCCGCCATCCGGTGTCGGCACGGCGATGAAATGGGAAGGCAATTGCAAAGTCGGCGTCGGCAAGATGACTGTCACCGACAGCCAGCCGAGCAACGTCATCCGCTTCCGTCTCGATTTTGAAAAACCGATGAAGGCGACGAACTTGGCCGAGTTCACTTTCCTGCCCGATGGCGGCGGGACAATTGTGACTTGGAACATGGCCGGCAGAAATAATTTAGGCGGCAAAATTTTTGGCCTGCTGATGAACTGCGACAAGATGGTGGGCGAGCAGTTTGAAAAAGGGCTGGCAAGTTTGGGTGGCATTGTTAGTGCGCCAGCGGTCGCGCCGGGATCTAAGCAAGCCGGCCATGCGCATCCGTGAATTTCAATGCGAGCTCTGGCTGCCGCTGCTGCCCGAAAAAGTTTTCCCGTTTTTCGCGGATGCCGCGAACCTGGAAACCATCACCCCGCCGTGGCTCAATTTCAAAGTCCTTACGCCTGCGCCCGTGGCCATGGAAGTGGGGGCTTTGATTGACTACCGGCTGCGGATTCACGGCGTGCCCGTCCGCTGGCGCACGCGCATCAGCGACTGGCAGCCGCCGCACCGGTTTGTGGACGAACAGCTACGTGGGCCATATCGCCAGTGGATTCACGAGCACACCTTTGAACCGCGCGACGGCGGCACCCTTTGCCGTGACGTTGTGAAATACGCCGTGCCGTTTGATTTTTTCCTGCACGCCGCGTTTGTGCGGCCGGACGTGGAAAGAATCTTCGCCTTTCGGGCGGAAGCCTTGCGAACAATTTTCAAAACTTGAAATGAAGAACCCGCCGGCAATTCTCTGGCTGCGCCTCGACCTCCGCCTCACGGACAATCCCGCGCTCCTCGCCGCCGTCCGTCACGGCGGCGCGGTAATTCCGGTTTTCATCCATTCGCCCGGCGAGGAAAAGCCGTGGGCAAACGGCGGCGCCTCGAACTGGTGGCTGCACCAGTCGCTGGCCGCGCTGGAGAAAAATTTTCGCGCCCTCGGTTCAAAAATTATTTTCCGGCGCGGCCCGGTGCTGGAAACCTTGCGCGCACTGGCAAAAGAAACCGGCGCAACCGGCGTGTTCTGGAACCGCCGCTACGAGCCCGCCGTCATCGCACGCGATGCTCGCATCAAAGATGCGTTGCGCGCCGATGGGCTGAAGGCAGACAGCTACAACGCTGCGCTGTTGCACGAGCCGTGGACTATCCGCAACAAAAGCGGCAAGCCGTTCCAGGTCTTCACGCCGTTCTGGAAACATTGCTCCGCGCTCGACGACCCGCATGAGCCACTGCGGGTGCCGGAAAAAATTCCCGCGCCCAAAAAATGGCCGTCGTCGCTCGCGCTGGCGGAGTTTGGGCTAGAACCGAAAATTAATTGGGTCGAGGGTCTCCGCGCCGCGTGGCAACCCGGCGAGAGCGGTGCGCAGGCGAACTTGAAGATTTTTCTGGCGCGGACGTTTGATACTTATTCGGAATCGCGCAACCGGCCTGACCTTGTTGGCACGTCGCGGCTTTCCCCGCATCTGCACTTCGGCGAAATCAGCCCGCGCCAAATCTGGCACGCGCTGAAAAATGCCGCCGAGCGACGCGGCCTGCCGCGCACCTCGTGGCACGGCTCGCAGTTTCTCGCCGAGGTCGGCTGGCGCGAATTTGCGCATCACCTTATTTTTCATTTCCCGCGCACCACCGATGAACCGCTGCGCCGCGAATTTGAAAAGTTTCCATGGCGCACCGATGAAAAACTTTTGCGCGCGTGGCAAAAAGGCCAAACCGGCTTTCCCATCGTGGACGCCGGGATGCGCGAGCTGTGGACAACCGGCTGGATGCACAACCGCGTCCGCATGATCGCCGCCAGTTTTCTCGTGAAAGATTTGCTGCTGCCGTGGCCGGTCGGCGCGCGGTGGTTTTGGGACACGCTCGTGGACGCCGACCTCGCGCAGAATTCGCTCGGCTGGCAGTGGACAGCGGGTTGCGGTGCAGATGCCGCGCCGTATTTCCGGGTCTTCAACCCGACCACGCAAGGCGAAAAATTTGACCCGAATGGTGATTACATCCGCCGCTGGTGTCCTGAACTGGCAAAACTTTCCACCGCCTGGATTCACCAGCCGGATGCGGCTCCGGCGGAAGTTTTGCGCGACGCCAATGTCCAGCTCGGCAAAAATTATCCACAGCCCATCGTCAATCACGCCGCGGCGCGCGGGGCGGCACTGGCGGCTTTCGCGCAGCTGAAATCTGGGGCAAGCTGATGCCATGAGCGCAGAAAAGATTCATCCGCAAGTCCGCATCGGTCATGTTCATCTCAAAGTTGCCGACCTTGAACGGGCGCTGAAATTTTATTGCGGCGTGCTGGGCTTCGAGTTGCAACAAAAATTTGGCACACAGGCCGCGTTCGTTTCGGCGGGCGGTTATCATCATCACATCGGCTTGAACACTTGGGAGAGCAAGGGCGGTTCGTCGCCCGCGCCCGGCACGACGGGGCTTTATCACGTCGCGATTTTATATCCGAACCGCGCCGAACTTGCCGATGCCGTGCGGCGCATGCTGGCGGCGGGTGTGGAGCTCGATGGCGTGGCGGATCACGGCGTGAGCGAGGCGATTTACCTGCGCGACCCCGACGGCAACGGCGTGGAACTTTACCGCGACCGGCCCGAAGCCGAATGGTCGCGCAGCGCCAGCGGCGAGCTGGCGATGTTCTCCCGCGAGCTGGATCTCGCGGCGCTGCTGAAAGAATAAAATTCTTCTGCCGGTTGGTTTTGGGTTAAACTGTGCATCCGTTTCGATGAAGAAAATTGCCAACATCGCCGCCTACAAGTTTGCCACGCTGCCGGACATCCGCACGCTGCGCACGCGTTTGCTCGCGCAATGCCGCGCATGGGAATTGCGCGGCACGATTCTCCTGAGCGTCGAGGGCATCAATCTTTTTGTGGCGGGCGAACGCGAGAAAATTGATCTGCTGCTTGCGGAACTTCGCGCGCTTCCCGGCCTCGAAGATTTGCAACCCAAGTTCAGCGAGACGGATCACCAGCCGTTTTCGCGGATGCTCGTGCGCGTAAAAAAAGAAATCATCGCGTTCGGCGTCGAGGGGATTGACCCCGCCAAACGCACCTCGCCCAAGCTCACCGCGCGCGAACTCAAGCGGTGGCTCGACGAGGGTCGGCCTGTGACGCTGCTCGACACGCGCAACGATTACGAGGTAAAGCTCGGCACGTTCAAAAACGCGCTGCCCATTGGCGTGGACCACTTCCGCGATTTCCCCGCCGCTGTCGCCAAGCTGCCGCCGCAGTTGAAGGCGCAGCCCATCGTGATGTTTTGCACCGGCGGCATCCGCTGCGAGAAGGCCGGGCCGTTCATGGAAAGCGTCGGCTTCCAGAAAATTTTCCAGCTCGACGGCGGCATCCTAAAATATTTTGAAGACTGCGGCGGCGCGCATTACGACGGCGAATGTTTTGTCTTCGACCAACGCGTCGGCCTCGATCCGAGCTTGCAGGAAACGGATTCCACCCAATGTTTCCGGTGCCAAACGCCGTTGAGCGCGGATGACCAAAAAGATTCCCGCTACGTTCCCGGCCAGTCGTGCCCGTTCTGTTTCCAGACGCCCGCCGAGCAGATGGCGGCGACCATCGCACAACGACACGCGTCAATTGCCCGCGTCACCACGCCGTTGCCCGGCAGCGTGCCGCACACGAATTACAAACCTGTCAACGTGCCGTCGGATTGCGACGGCAAGACTTTGCTCGCGACGCTTGGTCGGATTGTGTCACACGTTCCCGCGAGCTATTGGGAAACGGAATGTGCGCGCGGCCTGGTCGTGAATGAGCAGCGCGAGACCGTTGCCGCTGAAAAAATTGTCCGCGCGGGCGAGCGTTACCTGCATCTGTTCCCGAACGTCACCGAGCCGGCCGTGAATCCGCGCGTGGAAATTTTGCACGAGGACGAGGCGCTCATCGTGCTGCACAAACCCGCGCCGTTGCCGATGCACGCGGGCGGACGTTTTTATCGCAACACGCTCCAGCACATTCTCAACGAAGTGTATCGCCCGCAAAAACCGCACCCCGCGCATCGCCTCGACGCGAACACCACGGGCGTCGTGCTGGTCACGCGCACGCGGCATTTCGCCGGGAAATTGCAGCCGCAGTTCGCGCGCGGGGCGGTGAAAAAAACGTATCTCGTCCGCGTGCAACGCTGTCCGCGTGAGGAAATATTTTCTTGCACCGCGCCCATCGCCGACGAATCCGGCAAGCTCGGCGCGCGCTTGGTAGATTTGGAAAACGGCCTCGAAGCGCGCACGGAATTTCGCGTGCTGAAAAAATTCCCCGACGGCACGACACTCCTCGAAGCGCGGCCGCTGACCGGACGCACGAACCAGATTCGCATCCACTGCGCGCACCTGGGTTTTCCGGTCTGCGGCGATCCCGCGTATCTCGCCGGTGGCAAACTCGGCGACACCCAGACGTTGGAAGTGGACGCCGCGCCGCTGTGCTTGCACTCATGGAAAATCGCCTGCACGCATCCGCACACGCGCCAGCCGGTGGAATTCACCGCGCCGCCGCCGGCGTGGGCGACGTGATCGCCGCCGTCAGTTGGCGAAATCAAAATCCGAGCAGCTCATGAAATAATGGCAGCGCGGACAGCGCAGCTTGCACTTCTCGTTGATCAGCTCTTGTCAATTTTCCAGCAACAAGCTTTCCGGTAGCCCGGTCAGTTCGGATTTTGTGCCGTCGGGTCGCCAGGCAATCCGGCCGTCGTCGAGAATTTTCAGCACGACACCACTGGTCAAGCCGCGCAAAGTTTTCACGCGGTCGCCCGGTTTGAATTCGGCGGATTCAGAAAGGGTTTCAATTATTCCCGTCATGCTTTCCAAATCCAGCACGCCGGTGATGAAGTGGGCGGCGGCGGAAGAAACTTCTTTGCGACGGTGAAACGAAAGTTCGTGAAACAGCGCGGTGCTCAAGGCGCGACCAATTTCGGCGAAGGTATTGCCATTGAAAAACAGAAATGGCGCGCGGCGATGGCAGGACTTGAGAAACTCAAAAGTTTCCAGAAGGGTCAACTCGGACGAGCGCCGTTTTTCCCACTCTTCCGCAACCGCCGCGTGAGTTTCTGAATTAACGCCTCGCTGCGCACGGCCTCGTTCGCAGAGTCCGCCGTTGATCTGGGTGACAGATGACCAATTCCAGTTTTGGAGAAACTTGGCTCGGCATTGTAGCGGTGCTGGTTCGCTGCGGCTTCTTCCAGAATGTCCGCCGCCGTCAGATGCTCCAGCAGGTCGGTTCGCAGTTTCATCGCTCATAAATTAACTCCGCCGTTGAATTTGGCAACCCGGCAATTTTCCGACAACTGCAAAATGGAATCAGTTGGCGAAATCAAAATCCGAGCAGCTCATGAAATAATGGCAGCGCGGACAACGCAGCTTGCATTTCTCGTTGATCAATTCGTGGCCGCATTGCAGGCAATAACGCCAGTGTTCGCCTGCGTTTTCTGAATTCAGCGAACAAGCATCGTTCGGTGGCGAGTTTGATTCCGAATAGTTCATTGCACGCGTCCAAACTTTTTCTCCAGTTCGCGGAAATTCATTTCAATCAGCGTCGGGCGGCCGTGCGGACAAGTGTAAGGCATCGCGCAGCGGCGCAAATCTTCGATGAGATTTTCCAGCTCCGGGCCACCGAGCGGGTCGTTGGCTTTCACGGCGTGGCGGCAGACGGTTTTTGCCACCGTGTGTTCGCCGAGCCGGGCGAGATTCACTTCACGGCCAGCGGCGCGCAATTCGTCCACCAAATCAAAAACGAAGCGGCGCGAGTCCGGCACTTTCACGAACGGCGGCAGCGCATCGAGCAGGAACGTGCGTTCGCCAAATTCATTCAGACCCACGCCCAGCTTCACTAGCGCGCCGAGTTGTTCGCGGAGAAATTGTGCGTCGCGCGGCGGGAGTTCAATCGTCTCCGGCAGTAATAATTTTTGCGACGGCGCGACGGAGTTCGATTCGATGCGCGTCATCATCTGCTCGAACAAAATCCGCTCGTGCGCCGCGTGCTGGTCGAGCAACACGAGGCCGCGGTCGGATTCCAGCACGACGTAAAGTTTGCCGATGACGCCGACGAGACGCATGGGCACGTCGAGGAGCGGCACGGCTGATGAAAACGAAGGTGGCGGGTGGAGGCTGGAAGATGGTGCGCGTGGAGGAATTGCCGATTGAGGAACGGGCGCGGGCGCAAAGCCCATTTTCAATGGCGATTGTTGCGCGGGGAAATTTTGCGGGGCGGTGGCGGGCTTCAGCTTTTCGGGAAATTGCGGCAGCGCGGGCGTGGCGATTTCGGCGGCGAGTTTTAGTTCGGCTGGCGTGGGCGCGGCTTTGACAAATGTTTTTGCCGGCTCGGAATGAAACGTCAGCAGCGCGTCGCGCACGGCCTCGGCGGTGAATTTGCGGATCTCGAACTCGCGATGAAATTTCACCTCGCGCTTCGCGGGATGGATGTTCACGTCCACGGCGGCGGGATCAATTTCGAGGAACAAACAGCAGACCGGGTAGCGGCCTTTCATCAGCGAATTGTGGTAGCCCTCGATGAGCGCGTAGTTTAGGCCGCGATTTTCCACGGGCCGGCGGTTGACGAAGGTGAACTGGCTTTCGCGCGTGGCGCGCGAGACGCCGGGCGAGCCGACGAGGCCCCAAATGCGGATTTGAGATTTGAGATTTGAAATTTCAGATTCAGCGGGCTTTTCGGGCAGCGCGGTTTCAAAGATGTCCGTTTCATCGGGCGGCGCTTCTTGTCCGCCGTCATCTACGGCGATGGAAAAATTCACCGGCAACAACTTTTCCTCGCCGAGCAGCGCGCGCAGCCGTTCGCGCAGCGCGGCGATGCGGCTGGAAATGGCGGCGTCGGATTTTTGTGCGGCCAGTTGCGAGATGTTGCGGCCATCCTTGACGAACGCAAACGCCACTTCAGGAAACGCCAGCGCGGCGAGCGTGAGATAATGCTGGATGTGCGCGGCTTCGGTTTCTTCCGTGCGCAAAAATTTCCGGCGCGCGGGCAGATTGTAAAAAAGCTGGCGCACTTCGATGCTGGTTCCCGGCGCGCTGCCGGCGGCTTTGACTTCGGCAATCGTGCCGCCGTTGACGAGGATTTGCGTGCCTTCGGGGGAATCATTTTCGCGTTCGCGCGTCGTCAACGTGAAGCGGCTGACGCTCGCGATGCTGGGCAAGGCTTCGCCGCGAAAACCCATCGTGGCGATGCTGGCCAAATCCTCGGCGCGAATAATTTTGCTCGTCGCATGGCGTTCAAGGCAGAGCAGGGCGTCGTCGCGGCTCATGCCGGAGCCGTCGTCGGTCACGCGAATGAGGCTGCGCCCACCCGCGCCGATTTCGACGGTGATTTTTTGCGCGCCGGCGTCGAGGGAATTTTCGACGAGTTCTTTCACGACGCTGGCCGGACGCTCAACCACTTCGCCGGCGGCGATCTGGTTGGCGACCTGTTCGGAAAGGAGCTTGATGCGATTCACGTCGAAACGATTTTACGGTTCAACGGTCATTTCGCCAGCGGCAATGTGAAGGAAAAAATCGCGCCGCGTCCTGGCTCACCGCGCGCGGCGATTTTTCCGCCGTGGTCCTCGACGATTTTTTTGCAGATGGAGAGGCCGAGGCCGGTGCCCTTGGTTTTGCCGTAGGTGGCAAAAGGTTGGAAAAGCTTGTCCGCGATTTCGGGCGCAATACCGGGGCCGGTGTCCTCAATCTCGGTGACAATCTTATTTTCCGTGAGGGTGAAGCGCAGAAAAATTTTCCCGCCGTTGAGCATGATGTCCGAGGCGTTGCCGGCTAGGTTGAAGAAGACGCGGCTCAGGCGGCGCGGGTCGAACGCGATGGCCACGGCGGGCGGGACGTTTTGCATTTCGAGCTGCACGGATTTCATCTCGGCCTCGGAGCGCAGGTCGTTGACCAGGTCGAGGACAAAGGCTCGGTAGTCGCCGGGCGTGAGCTTGGAATCCTGACGTGTGCCCTGCGTGAAAATCAGGATGTCGCCCACCATGTCGCTGACGCGTTCGACTTGTTTGCGAATGCGGGACTGCGATTTTGCTCGGATTTCGGCGCTGATGCCGGGCATGTCGAACATCTCGGCGGAGAGGCTGATGATGCTCAACGGGTTTTTTAAATCGTGGACGATGCCTTGCGCAAATTTGCCGATGACCGCGAGCGATTCCGCCTGCACGAGTTCGCGGAGATGGAGTTGGTTGAACTCGCGGAGCCGGTGGCTGATTTGTTGGAGCAGGGCGAAGGCCAGTCCGGGCGAGCGTTCGATGAAGGGCAGCATCTCGCCGCGCGGCAGAAAATAGACCTCCGAGTCCACGGCGGCCGAAGCCGAGGCGGAACGGGGGCGATGTTCAATGATGGACATTTCGCCAAAAATTTCACCGGGGCCGAGCCGGGAAAAAACGCGGCGTTCGCCCTTGCCGCCGGAAATTTCGACGAGGCCGGACTTGACGAAATAGACGCCGTTGCCGGGTGCGCCTTCCTGAAAGATTTCTGCGCTAGCCGGGAAGTGTTTGACCTGCGCGATGAACCGGAGCGTTTGCAATTCAGCGGTGCTTAAATTGCGGAACAGCGGGATGGTTTCCAGCGTCATCGCTGCCCACTGTAAGCAAAAACCGGCGCGGGTAAAGGCGGGAAATACACGGTTTGGAATGATGAACGCAGCAGACCGTCAAGCGTTTTATTGACAAATCAATTTCTGTCTGTAGTATGGCTGCATTCGGGTGGCAGCACGTTTCTTCAGCGGGGTTCCCCACCCCCACCTCCTTGGCGTCTGCCGCCCGGATTTTCAACTCAGAAAACTTTCCAAACCAAACCTTGACGCTCCTCATTTAATTATTTATTTTCCCGCTCCCCCATTGCGGGGGTGTAGCTCAATTGGTTAGAGCGCTGCCCTGTCACGGCAGAGGTTACGGGTTCGAGCCCCGCCACTCCCGCCATTTCCCCGTGGCCTAGATGCACTTTTTGGATGATTGCCCGCTCGTTGCGTTGTGATAGTTTCAGTCATGGTTTCCCGGAAACAATTCGTCCTCGGTATCGTTTTGCTGGCATGGCTTTGCCTGCCTGCCGCCCGTGCCGCCGGTGAAAAAATTGATTTCAATTTTCAAATCCGCCCGCTGCTCTCGGATTGCTGCTTCACTTGCCACGGGCCGGATTCGCGGGCGCGCAAAAAGGAACTGCGACTGGACACCAAGGCTGGTTTGTTCAAGCAGCTTGAAACGAATTCGTTCGTCGTGAAGCCGGGCGACACCAACCAAAGCGAACTCATCCGCCGCATCTTCGCCACGGATGACGACCAGATGCCGCCGGAGAAATCCCTGCGCGTGCTGAGCGAATCAGAAAAAAACCTGCTGCGCCACTGGGTGGAGCATGGCGCGGAATACAAACCGCTGTGGTCGTTTATTCCGGTGGAAAAAGTATCGCCGCCGCCAACGGAAAAAGATTGGGCAAAAAATTCGATTGATGATTTCGTCCTCGCGAAATTGGATGCGGAAAAATTGTCGCCGTCGCCATCCGCATCGCGTGAAACATTGCTGCGTCGGCTATCGCTTGATTTGACGGGCCTGCCGCCGAGTGCGGAAGACTTGGATTCATTTCTCGCCGATACTTCCCCGGATGCTTACGCGCGGGCCGTGGAAAAATATTTATCCTCGCCCGCCTACGGCGAACGCATGGCGCTGGACTGGCTCGACCTCGCGCGTTACGCCGACACCTACGGCTATCAGCAGGACATTGAGCGGGATGTCTCACCGTGGCGCGACTGGGTTATCAGAGCCTTCAATGAAAACCTGCCCTACGATGAATTTCTGCGCTGGCAGCTTGCGGGCGACTTGCTGCCGAACGCGACGCGCGAACAAAAACTCGCCACGGCTTTTAATCGGTTGCATCGCCAGACGAACGAAGGCGGCAGCATTGATGAGGAATTCCGCGCCGAATACGCCGCCGACCGCGTGAATACATTCGGCACCGCGATGCTCGGCCTCACCGTCGGCTGCGCACGCTGCCACGATCATAAGTTCGATCCGTTCACGCAAAAGGATTACTACCAATTGTTCGCGTTCTTCAACAACATTGACGACGCGGGCATGTATTCCCACTTCACGCGCGCCACGCCGACACCGACACTGCCTTTGCCGACACCGGAACAGGAAAAGCAACTCGCCGCCGTGCAACAAAAAATTTCCGAGGCCGAGGTCCAACTTGGAAAAATTTCTGTAGCGACATCAAATGAATTTTACGCGCGGCTCAAAACGGCGGAAGTGAAAATGCCCGCACCCATCGCGCATTTCAAATTCGATGAAGTGGACAACCATGCAACGCCGGACAGTTGCTCGACGAATGTTGCCAAGGTGGATGACGCGTTGCTGCTGGTTGCCGGTCATGACGGCAAGGCGCTCGAGTTCAATGGCGACAACGAACTCGTCTGCAAAAGCGTCCGTGAATTTCGCCGGCCGGATGAGTTTTCCATTAGCATCTGGTTGAAACCCGAGGAGCTTCAGGACCGCGCCATCATTTTGCACCAGTCGAAAGCACGTGAGGATGCCGGCAGCCGTGGCTTAGAGTTGTCCCTTGATCACGGAAGACCATTCTTCGGTCTCTTTCATTTCTGGCCCGGAAACGCCTCGGTTGTTCGCGCAAAAAATGTTTTGCCGACAAATGAATGGTCGCAACTCGTCGTGACCTACGATGGCTCCAGCCGTGCTTCCGGCCTGAAAATTTTTCTGAACGGCATGAAGCTGGAAACGGAAGTGGTCCGCGATTCGCTCACCAAGGATATCACTTATCGAAGTGAATGGGGCGATTTGGAATCTGGCCGGATGCATTTGACGCTGGGCGCGCGCTTTCGCGACAGCGGTTTCAAGAACGGTGCCATCGATGACCTGCAGGTTTATGCGGCGGCGCTTACGGCGGCGGAAGTTCAAACGCTGCACGGTGATAAACCAATACCTGCCAAAG
>CAIKKJ010000044.1 GCA_903827955.1 uncultured Verrucomicrobia subdivision 3 bacterium | reverse complement strand
GTAGGACGGAATCCAATGCAGAAAATCTGCGTGCAATCCGTCGCCGCTCAACGCCGCCTTGGGGTAACTCCACTCCGCCACGGTGAATACATCTTCGCGGCCGTCGGCCTCCCAGATTTCCTCGCGACATTCGCGCCAGAAGCGGCGGATAGCCTTGTGCCCAGCGTCCTGACGGATGATTGATCCGGCCATGTCGATGCGAAAACCATCCGCACCGAGGTCCAGCCAGAAACGCTGCACATTCTTCATCTCAGCCCAGAGTTTCTGGACATTCGGATGGTCCACCGGCAACTGCCATTCCTGATCCGGCTGGGCAAAGCCGTAGTTCAACGCCGGCTGATGCGCGAAGAAATTGCAGAGGTAATTTCCATTTCGCGAAGTCATTCCGTGAACCATCTTGGCCCGCCACGCGTCCCCGCCGTCCACCCAAGCGCTGTGTGTCCAGACAAACCAGTCCTTGAACGGCGCGCGGCCTTCGATGGAAGCCTGAAACCACGGATGTTCCGCCGCCGTATGGCCCGGCACAAAATCAATCAACACCCGCAGGCCGCGGGCATGCGCCTCAGCAAAAAGGCGGCGGGCGTCGTCGAGATTGCCGTAGCGCGGATGCACGGCGTAAAAGTCAGCCACATCATAGCCGGCATCCTTCATGGGCGAGGCGTAAAACGGATTGAGCCAGATGACGTCCACGCCGAGGCTCTGGACGTAATCGAGCTTGGCGATGATGCCCGGCAAATCACCGATGCCATCGCCGTTCGAGTCGTAAAATGTCTGCGGGTAAATCTCGTAAACGACGGCGTTCTCGGTCCATGCGGGCGCGGCTTTTGCCTTCATTCGTTTAATTTTTTAAAGGTTCGGGGTTTTGAATTTCGTGATGCCGCGCCGGCGATATTCGTCGTAAATCGCCAGCACGCGCTTCTTGTTCGCCGCCTTGATGTAATTCACCAGATTGACGCGGGACGCGAGCAGCTTCGTCATCATTGAATCCGGGGCATTCATTTCCGTCCGAAAAGTTGGTTGATGAAGTTCATGTCCTCGGGCGAAAGCGTGCGGGAAGCAGCGGTGAGATTGCAGGCGACTTGGCGTTCGTTGCGGAAGCCGGGAATCGTGCAGGCCACACGCGGATGATTCAGGATGAATCTCTGGGCCACGGCGGAGAGGTCAGCCGTCGTCGGGCCGAAGCGTTCCTTCATCCGGCCCAGCGTGGTTTTCAACGTGAGCAGTTTTTCTTTCTGAAAGTTCGCGTTAGTTTTCCGGTGATCGCCGTCTTCGAACTGTGGTGGTTTTTCGGGATCAAATTTATCCAGCAACAAACCTTGCCAGAGCGGGCTGAAGGCGACAAACGTGCACTTGTATTTCTCCATGAGCTGGGAAACCTGCGACCCGGGGCGGATGAATTGATTGTCTGCTGCATGTGCCCAGCTTTGCAGGACCGCCGGCCGGACGACCGGCAGAGCTTTGGCAAAATCCTCTGCAGAGTAGGCTGATTGCCCCTTGAGCCGGACTTTGCCTTCCTGAACCAAGGCGTCCATGGTGGCAGCCGCTTCGGGCAAATGGTCACCGAAACTGCCGTGATGAAAATAATACAGGTCAATGTAATCCCGCCGCAAATTGATCAGCGATTGCTCGCACTGATGGCGGATGTGGGCCGGTTCGTAGGCATGAGCCGCCGTGCCGGGAAAATGCCCAATCTTGGTGGCGATGACAAAGTCCTCCGACTTCAGGCCGAGTTTTTTCAAGACCCGCGCGAGCATTTGTTCCGCGCCGCCGTTGCCATAGACATCGGCGTTGTCGAAGTGGTTGACGCCAGCGTCCACCGCCACCTTGACGGCGCGGGCAATCTCGTCTTCGTCCACGTTGGCCCAGCCGTTGGGTTGGCCGTTGACCCAGTTCAGGCCACCCATGGTCCAACAGCCGAGTGAGATTTCTGAAACCAGAATGGAGGAATTGCCGAGCGGGCGTTTTTTCATGGTGTTTACTGTTGTTGTTTATTTCGGTGATCGAAGCCGGAGATTGTGAGAATGGCGGGTGCAGATTTCCAATTCATCCAAATGTCGCACGGCATGGCCATCAATTCTGAAATTTTCGATGTCGACGTCTTCCACCCGGTGGTCAGCGTCCCAACCACCGATCAGTGAAATCGTATAGCCGGCGTTGAATGGAGTTCGTGTCCACTGAATATTTTGCAAGGTGACGCCCCGGATATGGCCGCGTTCCGCATCAGTGCTGAAGCGGGAATGGGAGATGCGAAAATCAATCAGCTTGTCATAGCAGTGCTCAATACGGATGTTGTCGAAAAGCACATCCGAGACCACCGCCCGGTCGTTGTTGTGGATGGAAAACACCGCGCCTTGGCCATGCACATGGAGAACGTCAATGTCGGTGAAAGTGACGTTGCGAACAAACTCCACCGAAAGTTCGTGGCCGATTTCCATCGCGTTTCCACAGTGCCCGTTGGCAAACGTGCAGCGGCGAACAAGCACATTTTCAACATTCTCGCGGGCGTCCACCTCCGTGGCGGCCAGATTTTTGCCACCGAGGAAAAACGCCTTCACCACCACGCAATCGTCATTGTTGTGGAGAAAACAGTCTTCGATGACCACGTCGCGCGAGCCGACCACATCAATGCCATCAGAACTGATGACCTCGCCAATCTGCTTCACGTTCCGGATGGTCGCGCCCGCACAAGCCGCGATCATCAGCATCCAGCCTTGCGGCCGGATCATCGTGATATCTTCCACCAGCACTTTCGGGCAGCGCTCCACCGTGACTGAAGGAATCATCCCGTCAACGGCTTGGTCATAAAACGAACCGTCAAATACTCCGTGCCCGCAAATGCGGATGCCGGATTTTCCCTTCACATGAATACGCCCTTTGAGCACCGCTCCGCCCGGCAGATAGAGGGTCTGCCCTGCTTCGAGGGTGAGCATCGGCGCTTCGTGCATCTGTCCGACGGCAAAAGTGACCACGCTTGGATCGCCCGGCTGCGGTGGATTGGTCTCCGGCGGATTGACGAACAAATAAAGCGGCTTGCAGCCGGCAATATCCACCGAGAGCTTTTCCGGACACGACAACGAGAACCGAACGCAGCCATCGGCTACGGTTGCCGCAATTTTTTTGACCACCGGCCGCACATGCGCCGAGGTGAAATGTTGCCGTGGCGTTACTTCCACCAAGGCCGGAAAATCTCCAGGCTCCAGGGCACAGATGACAAAGTCGGCGACATCGGTGTGAAGAACTTCCAGTCGCTCGCTATTAATGCAAACGGAAAACTCACTAGAACGTGGGAGCAATTCCGGGTGTTGGTAAATATTCATCGGTTGCTGAAAATGGCGGTCATTTTGAACGCAACCCTAGCGCGCGATTTTTCCGGATCAATTCAATCCGTTGCTGCACGCACGCGGCACTGCGCAACGAATCGGCGGGCGTGTTCAGCGCGTAGTCGAGCAACCGTTCGACGGTGGTGGTGGCGACATTGGTGCGCGTGTCGGACGCGCCGTAGTAAATGAAAACACGGCCATCGGCGCGAGCCACCCAGCCGTTGCTGAACGCAACATTGGAAACATCGCCGATGCGCTCGTCGCCCTGCGGCGCGAGAAAATAACCGCCCGGCGCATGGGTCACACGCCACGGTTGGTTGCGGTCGGTGAGAAAGACATACAGCACATAGCGCAGACCGGCGGCGGTGTTCCGCACGCCGTGCGCGAGGTGCAGCCAGCCCTTCGGCGTGGCGATCGGCGCGGGTCCGAGCCCGTTCTTCAATTCCTTGATCGTGTGATAAATGCGATGGTCCAGGATGCGTTCCTCGCCGCTTACGGCGCGTTCCATCGAATCGCACAGCGCCCAGCCGATGCCGCCGCCGCTGCCGGCGGTAATAAAATCGTCCTGCGGCCGCGTGTAGAGCAGATACTTGCCGTTCACGAATTCCGGATGCAGCACCACGTTGCGCTGCTGCGGCGAACGCGACTTGAGATCGGGCAGGCGCTCCCATTTCACTAAATCCTTCGTGCGCGCGATGCCGCACTGCGCCACCGCGCTCGACAAATCGCCGCGCGGCGCTTTCGGATCTTTGCGCTCGGTGCAAAAGAGACCGTAAATCCAGCCGTCTTCGTGGCGGACGAGACGCATGTCATAAACATTCGTATCCGGCTCATCCGTCTCCGGCAGAACCACCGGTTCGTCCCAGAACCGAAACCTGTCCACGCCGGTCTTGCTCTCGGCGATGGCGAAAAACGATTTGCGATCCACGCCCTCGGTGCGGACGACGAGCACGATGTTTTTGCCCCACTCCATTGCGCCGACATTGAAAGCGGCGTTGACGCCGAGCCGTTCCAGCAGCAGCGGATTGGTCTTGGAATTCAAATCGTAGCGCCATTCCAGCGGGACATGCTCGGCGGTGACGACCGGATTTTTCCAGCGCTCAAACCAGCCGTTGTAAAAGCTGGCGTCCACGGTGTTGCGCCGTTTCAGCAACGCGGCATGGCGTTGCTTCAGGGCTTTCAGATTCTTTTGGAATGCAGTCATAATATTGATGGCGTTAGTTCACCGCAGGAAAGCCTCATGCAAACCACCGTCCACGGTGATGATCTGGCCGGTAGTTTTTGACAAGCGCTGCGTGACCAGGAGAAAATATGCTTCCGCCTGATCCGCCGGTGTGATGGCTGATTTGGTCAGCGTCCGGTCGGCATAGAACGCGGACAATTTCGCCACGAGTGCGTCCGTTGTTTCCTCTTCGGAGAAAGGAATGTTGTATTTCGCCAGCGAACTCTTCACCCGCTCGCGCGGAAACATCGACGAACCTTGCACCACGGTCGCGGGCGCGACGCCATTCACACGCACCAGCGGCGCGAGTTCCACCGCCAGTTCGCGCACCAGATGATTTGCCGCCGCCTTGCTAGTGTCGTAGGCGAGCATTCCTTTCTTGGCGACAACCGCGTTCGCACTTGTGGTTAAAACCAAATTTCCGCGCAAACCCTGTTCTTTCCAGGTTTTGAACGCTTCATCCGCCACAAGATAGCTGCCGGTGACGTTGATATTGAACGTCAGCGCCCATTTCTCGTCGGGAATATGGCCGGTCGCATCGCTGGGAACAGTGATGCCGGCGGTTACGCAGATGGAATCAAAACCGCCGTAAGCCATCGCTACGTCGTCCAGCATCTGGCGAATACTCGCGCGGTTGGTGATGTCCGCCGCGAGGCCGATGGCCGGGCCGCAATTCGACAAGCCTGTGCCGGCAACGCCAATGCCCAGGCCGTATTTATCGGTGATCTCTTTCGCGGTGGCTTTTGCGGCATTCGCGTTCAAGTCCACGCAGACAATATGCGCGCCTTCCTTCACGAGACGGTGCGCGGTTTCCTTGCCAATGCCGCTACCAGCACCGATGACAATGACCACCTGCCGCGCGAGTTCTTTCTCGGCAGGCATCCGCTTGAGCTTCGCCTCTTCGAGCAGCCAATATTCGATGTCGAACGCCTCCTGCTGCGGCAGTGCGATATATTTATCAATCGCCTCCGCCCCGCGCATAACTTCGACCGCGCAATTGTAAAATTCCGCCGTGACGCGGGATTCCGATTTATCTTTGCCCCACGCAATCATGCCGCAGCCGCGAATCAAAATGACGGTCGGGTTGGGATCGCGCATCGCGGGTGAATTGGCGCGCTTGCACTTATTGTAATAGGCTGCGTAGTCCTTGCGATATTGTTCAAGACCGGCGGCCAGTTTCTTCTTCAATCCCGCCACATCGCCGGACTGGGGATTCCAGTCCACGAACAGCGGTTTGATTTTCGTGCGGAGAAAGTGGTCCGGACAGCTCGTGCCGAGTTCGGACAAACGCGCCGCGTCCTTGGAATTGACGAAACGCAAAATCTTTTCGTCATCCTGCACCGTGCCAACGAAGCGCTTCTGCTGCGACACCTGTCCGCGCAGCCACGGCAGTATCGCGGCAAACGCCTGGCGGCGGGCCACCTCTGGAAGTGTTTGATATTTTTGACCGCCGAAAGCACCGGCGTCACCTCCCTTGGCCTGATACTTCGCCTCGATGAAGGCGGCGGCTCGCTCGATGCATTCGAGCGTATAGGTGTAACAGGCCTTTTCATCATTGTCCCATGAGATGAAGCCGTGCTGCCCCATCATGATGGACCTGACCTCCGGTTTGGCGTGGCAGATTTCCTGCATCGCCAGGCCAAGCTCAAAGCCGGGGCGCATCCACGGCACATACGCCATCTCGCCACCGAAAATTTCCTGCGTTAGCTTTTCGCAGTTTTTGCTCGCCGCGATGGCGATGATCGCGTTCGGGTGCATGTGGTCCACGAACTTTGCCGGAATGAAGCTGTGCAAAGGCGTGTCAATCGAACTGGCACGCGGGTTCAAATTAAAGGTGGTGTGGTTGTAGGCGGCCACCATGTCGTCCTCGGCCTGCGACTTGAGTCCCTTGTCCTTGCGCTTGGCGTAGGTTTTTTGCAGCGACAACAGTCGGTCCTGATACAGCGACGAAAAGTTTTCCCGCGTGCTGGTGCGCAGGTCGCCGCCCGAGCCTTTCACCCACAACACCTCGACCTTTTCGCCGGTAAGCGGATCGGTTTCCATGAGCTTGGACGACGTGTTGCCGCCGCCGGTATTGGTGATGCGCTGGTCCGCGCCGAGCTTGTTGGAGCGATAAACGAGGCTTTCCACGCCCTTCAACTTCGCAGTTTCGGCGTCGTTCCAGAGGTTTGAGACATATTTGTGTGATTTATATTTTTTCATTTTTGTGATGGTTTCAGTTTTGAAGACATAAAATGGTCAATCGTTTTGGGCCGTGTGCACCAAGAACTATGATGCGCTCAATGTCGCCCGTGCGCGACGGGCCGGTGATGAACGAAATCATGCTCGGATAATTGCCGGAATAACGCTGCTTCACTAACGACATCGCCTCCGGCAAATCCGCGACAAGCTGGCTGCGATGCGCGATCACAACGTGGTGAGATGGTAGGCATGACAATGCCCGCCCGCCTGCGCTGTGACTTGTCACCAGCACCGTGCCAGTCTGCGCAATGAGTGCATCACACTCGGTGATGCCGACATCGCACAATTCGAGTTCGTCTTTGTCGTAACCATAGTTGGTCACAATCGTCGCCAAGCCCAGAGCCATGGTCTGCGAATGCGCCAATGAACCCGTGTGGGTGGCGGCGCGCTGCCATTGCTCCGCTGCGCTCAAAACCTTCAACTCCGCTGCGAGTTCCGCTACGTCCTTTACAAACTTGAATGTCGCCTTAAGTTCGCTTGCGTTGTTCGCGAACAATGTTAGTTGTTCTTCAATCGTCACGCCGACCGGCGGCATTACCCGGCGATGTTCTTCCACCAAGGGCAAGCCGTGGCCGTGAGACGCGTGCGCCTTGAGCATCAAGGCTTCCTTGATCCGGGCAAAAATGTTATCGCGCTCGCTCATAGTTCACGCTCCTTCAGCCATTCGCGGAAACTCTGTTTCGCAATGGGCGGCAATTCGCGCGTTTTCGTCCATGCCCGCGTCGGGTCGAAGAAACTGCCGTTCACCAGCCCGCGCAATTTCATCCCGAGGCGGCTCAATTTTGTGGTCAGCGACCAGAGCGCTGCATGATTCGCCACCACAGCGAACAATTTGAATGCGAGTTTCTGGAAAAAACCGGGTTTACCAGCAGTCGGCGCGGAGGCGTTGCGTCGGTTTTGCAACAGGTGATGGTGCAAATCAATTTTCACCGGACACGTCTCGGTGCATGCGCCACAAAGTGACGAGGCATCGCTAAGATGTTTCCATTGCTTCAGCCCGCGCAGGTGCGGTGTGATGACCGAACCGATCGGCCCGGCATAAACCGTGCCGTAGCTGTGGCCGCCGACGTTGCGGAATACTGGGCAGACATTCAGACACGCGCCGCAGCGGATACAGCCGAGCGTATCGCGCTGCTCGGCGTCGGCTAGCAGCAGGGTTCGTTGGTTGTCGAGCAGGACGACGTGATACTCCTCCGGTCCGTCCGCTTCGCCAGGCTGGCGCGGCCCGCCATACTGAGTGTTGTAACAGGTCAACGCCTGACCGGTGCCCATCACCGCGAGCATCGGCAGAAACAGCGCGAGATCTTCGTAGCGCGGCAACACTTTTTCGATGCCGACGAGCGTGACCATGGTCTTGGGTAATGCCGACGTGAGCCGTGCGTTTCCTTCGTTTTCCGTGATTGAAATCATTCCTGTCTCGGCGATGGCGAAGTTCGCGCCGGTAATGCCGACATCCGCTTGGAGATATTTTCGACGCATCACACGGCGGGCCAGCATCGTCAGATCCTCGGGGCTGTCGGTTGTGGTTTCGTTTAGTTTCTGGGCAAACGTATCCTGTATCTCCCCCCGCGTAAGATGCATCGATGGAGCCACTAGATGATAGGGTTCCTCCCCGCGAAGTTGCATAATAAACTCGCCCAGATCTGATTCAGCGACTTCATAACCCGCTGCCACCATCGCGTCATTCAAATGAATTTCCTCGGATGTCATGCTTTTGGATTTGATGACAACCTTGGCGTTCTTCGCGCGCAAAATGTTGAAAATAATCTCGCGACCCTGTTCAGCATTGCCGGCCCAATGGACTTTCGTGCCGCGTGACTCAATCAACCGGACGAATTGTTCGAGATATTGGTCGAGGTGATTGACTGCCTCAAACTTCGTTCGCGCAGCTAGATTCCTTGCGCCCTGCCAGTCCTGAAACCACAACTTGCGCTGGTCACGCACAGTTTCGTATTTGACCATCGCCGTCTGGATGATGCGGCGATGCCGCAAATCCGCCGCCATCCGTCGTGAAGCTTCTTTGAAATGTGTGGCGGGCGCGCTCATGATTGGGCCAAAATTTCCGCGAGATGAATCGTCTTGAGCGGTTTTTGTTGTTTGTTGACAAGACCTTTAATCTGCATCAGGCAACTTGAATCGCACGAGACGACGTATTCGGCCTTAGTCTCCAGCGCAGAAGCGCATTTGACTTCGCTCATCGCAGTGGAAATCTCTGGAAACTTCGTCGAAAATGTTCCTCCAAAGCCGCAGCAGGTTTCCGCAGCGCCCATTTCAACCAGTTCTAACCCGCGCACCATGGCTAGCAGTTGGCGCGGCGGACGTTTGTTATTCAACTCGCGCAAGCCATGGCAGCCGTCGTGAAACGTGACCCGGTGCGGAAACTTCGCGCCAAGATCGGTAACGCCAAGTTGGTTCACGAGGAATGAAGAAAACTCATGGGTTTTGGCCGCAAGTTTCCTTGCAGCCTCGACTTGCGGCGTATTAGCAAACAGTTCCGGATAAAAGTTTTTCACCATCGCGCCGCATGAACCGCTTGGAATCACAACGGCTTCGGCATCCTGCAATTGGGCCAAAACTTTCGCCGCAGATGTGCGTGCCTCGTTCCAATAACCGGAGTTGAATGCCGGTTGTCCGCAGCACGCCGCGCCTTCCGGCACAACGATCTTATGGCCAAGTTTCTCAAAGATGCGAACCATGCTGATGCCCACTTGCGGATGCATCAGGTCCACGAAACACGGGATGAAAAGTGTGATAATCATGACCAAGGTTGCAGTTCAACAAAGCAATCGCACCCTTCAATCCGGAGTTTTCGACATTTGTAAATCTTGACCAGTATTGGCCCCCTCATTACGGCCAAGCGAAAAGCACGCTCAATATTCAGTTTTGAAAGTTCATTCTCCATGCCTGTGAGTTGTGCAATGATTCCGGTCATATCTAGTAGTTTAGTTATCGCAGAAATAATGTGTCGCTCTTAATTGACCACATTGATCGGCCGGCCTGCTTGGAAACCCGCAATGTTTTGTGCCGTCACTTTCATCAATCGTTGACGTGCTTCAAGCGCCGCCCATGCAATGTGCGGAGTCAAGGTGAGATTCGGCGCTCCGAACAGCGGATTGTCATCTCGAATGGGTTCTTCAGAAACCACGTCGAGAGCCGCGCCTGCGAGTTGCCCTGACTTCAGCGCCGTAGCCAGATCAGTTTCATTGACTAGTGCTCCGCGGGCGGTGTTGATCAAATAAGCCGATTTTTTCATGCGTGATAAAAGTGCCCGGTTAATCATCCCCGAGTTTTCCGTCGTCAGTTTGCAGTGAAGAGTGACCACGTCGGACTCAGCAAATAGTTTTTCAGTTTCGCGCCATTCAAAGGGGTATGAAGGCGGATTATTTTTTGACGGGCCATTGGCAAAGACCTCCATCTTGAACGCTCTGGCGATTTCGCCCACACGCTGGCCAATGCGGCCGAATCCGACGATTCCCAGGGTTTTGCCGGCCAATTCAGTCTGCGGTGTTTTCCAGAAGCAAAAGTCTCCCGCTTTCCGCCACTGACATTTTTTCACCAAATCATTGTGCAGTTGCGGTTGCCGGTAGAAATTTAACAGGAGTGAAAAAACAAATTCTGCCACTGCATCGGTTCCATAAATCGGAACGTTGGAAACGGAAACGTTCCGTTGCCGAGCTGCTTTCGTATCCACGATATTGTAACCCGTTGCCAGCACGCTGATAAACCTGACCGCTGAAAGTTGCGCCAGCGTCTCGGCCGTCAGCGGGGTTTTGTTCGTGAGCACCACGTCCGCACCCGCTGCACGCTCGACAATTTTGTCGGGTGCGGTGCGATCGTAAACTTTGAGCTCACCCAAGGCTGCAACCGCATCCCAAGAATTGTCACCTGGGTTTAGTGTATAACCATCCAAAACAACTATTTTCATACTTTTTGTTTTTATGGCTTAATTTGTTTCCGGCATCATGCAACTGTAGATAAAATTACGAGCCATGCTAAATCCGCTGGCTAAAAATATTGTTTTCGTATGTTTTCACTTCCGCCAGCCATGTGCCGTCGGCGGGCTTTTCGTTTCGCCGACAGTATTCCTCCCACACCAAACCCCACGGCAGCGAGCGGGCGTCTTCCATTCGTGCCAGACGACTGGTGAAATCTCGTGCCGCCTCGGCAGCCCTAAACGTCTTCACCGGCTGGAGCAGGCCGCGCAGCAGCGCCTTCTTCGCGTTGCGTGTCCCGATGACCCAGGCGGCAATCCGATTGATCGAGGCGTCAAAGAAATCCAAACCCACATGGATACGTTCGCGCTGCGGCACGGTGACGGATTCTTCCAGTATGGCGCTGGTCGCCTCATCCAGCGTCACCACATGATCACTGTCCCAACGCACGCCACGGCTGACATGCAGCAAGAGGTGCGGCACGAACAACAGCGCGGATGAAATCTTGTCGGCCACGGATTCGGTCGGATGAAAATGGCCGGCGTCGAGGCAAAGCCCGACTTTGCGCGAGGCGGCATAACCGAGATAAAATTCATGCGAACCCGCCGTGTAACTTTCCACGCCGATGCCGAACAGCTTGGCCTCCACCGTGTCAATGTTCCATTCGCGCGACACCTTGGCGTCGAAAATCGCGTCCAGCGATTCCATGAGGCGCTCGCGGGGGGCAAGGCGATTCGCCGGTGTGTCCTTGTAGCCATCGGGAATCCAGATGTTGGAGACGACCGGGTTCTGAAGCCTTTTGCCGATAGCCGCACCGATGCGCCGGCAGGCAATGCAATGGGCAATCCAGAATTTGCGCACGCCCGAATCCGGATGCGCGAGTGTAAAACCGTCCGCCGCGAGCGGGTGGCTGAAGCAAGTCGGATTAAAATCAATGCCCCATTTTTTCCTGGCAGCCCAATCCACCCACGAGGAAAAGTTGTCCGCCGTGAGCGCGTCGCGGTCCGGCATGGGATTGCCGTCGGTGGCGTAACTGGCGTGCAGATTCAGCCGCAATGGGCCGGGAATGAGCGAGGAGGCCATTTCCAAATCCGCGCGCAGTTCTTCCGGCGTGCGGGCCTTGCCGGGATAATTGCCGGTGGCCAGACAGCCGTTGCCCGCGCCAGCTTCGGCGCGCTTTTCAAAGCCACCCACATCATCGCCCTGCCAGCAGTGCAGCGAGACGGGAATCTGATCCAACTGACGCAAAGCGGCTTCGGCATTCACGCCACAGGCGGCGAAGCGTTCGCGGGCGATTTGATAGGATTGCTCGGTGGTCGTTTTTGTCTTCATGTCCAGGTCTAAAAATCTAAACAGCCTTCAAGGTTTCTAATTCTACCTTGCCGCTGCACTGTTCTATGATTCGTATAATATCTTGGGCGTTTTTGACTCTAACGCGTCGCGGTCCGGCGACGCTCGGTTTTACGGATTAAATCTCTACCTCCACTTGGTGCGTGCCGCTGGTGAAAAGCGGCAGTGTGTTTCCTGCGATCAACTTTCCATCCACGAGGATACGGCGAGTGCCGACGCAGCGCCCGGCGGTGTTGTCGAGCGTGATGACAAATGTCGCGCCGCGAAACTGGCGGCGCAGCTTCGCGTGCGGCACGGTTTTGCTCAGGCACGGTGAGATGATCAGCCCGTCATAACCGCGGCGCGCGCCGAGGATGTATTCCAGCAACGCCACCGTGAACCACGCCGCCGTGCCGGTGCGCCACGGATAGCCGCCTTTCCCAAAGCCCGAGGGCACACGCGAGTAATGGTTGATGAACGAGAATGGTTCTGCGCCGGAAACACTGACGGGCAAGTGCGGGCCATCCGGAGCGACCTTCATGAAAGTTTCCCAAGCCTCCTCAGCGCGCCCGAGCAAGCAGTCGGCGACGCATTTGAAGCCGGCGGCGTGATTGTAGCAGCCGCCGTTTACGGTGTCCTGCGGCATAACCGTCGTGAAGCGTCCGATGCGTTCGTCAAAGGTTGAACAGGCAGGATCGCAGATGGGATAACCTTCGGG
>CAIKKJ010000043.1 GCA_903827955.1 uncultured Verrucomicrobia subdivision 3 bacterium | reverse complement strand
TTTTGCAGTCTAGCACGCTGCTAGGCGGCTTTATCATCATATCAAATATCTTCTGTTTTGAGCTTCTGGATGGCCTCGGCAAGTCTTTTAGCTACGACATTTGCGACATGGTCTTGATTTGACTCCATCCTGTGAATCAGACTTATAGCAAACTCAATCTCACTCCGAAGCTGGTGAGTTTGTAATTGAAGCTGTCTGTGACGATTACAAAGGTCGAGATACTTTTCGGTAACTGAACTGAATCGTTCTGACGAAATAACCCTTAAATCATTAGCCTCAATCTGGCTTGGTTGGTCAATTTGTTCTTTAGATTCCTCGATAATAGTCACAGGCTCTTGAATGGAACTACTTGATCGCTGAAGCCCTCTTAAAATCTCTTGATTAATATCTTCGCTCATACATTGACGTAGCCAAGCCGCCTAATATTTAACAACTCGCAGATTTCGTGGCCCTTCAAGTTTCATGGAATCGAGGTTGCGCCGGGCATAAAAAGTTGTCCAGCCATTTTTGAAATCATCCAGTTTGCAAGCAAGGTCGTTGGAATTGGTAGGGCGGCGCTGCCGTGCCGCGGTCGAGCATTCATTGGCAAATTAAGCTGGCGTCGCGGCAGCCACGCCCTACCGTCCGATTCAATATTTCAGCGGCGAGAAAATCATCGAACGGATTTCGAGTTCCGCGCCTTCGCTTTGGATACCGATGGCGCCGGCGTCAATCGTGCATTCGGTGACTTCGTTCACAAATTTTCCGTTGATGAAGGATTCCACTTTGCCGTGCAGGCAGATGGTCTCGAACTTATTCCATTCGCCGACGGCTTTTTCGGCGGGCTGTTCGATGAGTTCGGTGCGGAAGGGGACGGGCGTGTTGGCGTCCTTGCCTTTGTGCTCCTTGCTTTCCGCGCCGGCCATCAAAAACAGATCACCTTGCCGCGTGTGTTTGCCCTGCACTTGCACGCACCTCGGCCAGACTTGGTCGGGCGACTGGATGTGGACGAGCACGCCGGAGTTGTCGGCCTTGGGCGCGATTTTGACGAAGCGCCATTCGACGGTGAGAAAATAATTGCTGTAAGTTTGCGTGGTGCGGAGATAGCCCGTGGGCTTGCCGGTGCAATGAATGACGCCGTTGGTGACGCTCCAGGTTTGCAGCGGGTCGGCGTTGTCCTTCATGCAAAAGGTGAAGCCGGTAAAATCCTTGCCGTTGAAGAGCGCGACGGAATTTTCGCGGAGGTGCTTGGGCGGATAATCGGGATTCTCGTCCTGCGCGCGGATGGCGGGTGCAGACGCGAGCGCGAGAAAAATCAGGACGGCAGCGGAAAATTTCATCGCGCAAAAGTGCGCGCGTCGGCCGCAGCCGTCAAATGGAATCGTCGGTATGTTCGTTCAGGTTGCGCCGCCACGTTTCGTAGTGCGCGTCAAGGCCGGTCAGCTTGAGATATTCGGCGTCCACGGGATTCGGCGTGAGTTCGGGATGCAGCCCCTGCGTATGTTGCAGCGCATCCGCGATGTGGATGACGCCCGCGAGACAAAGCGTGCCCACACCGCAGCGGCGCGGCGCGTGATGCGCGGCGATGGCTTCGATGAGCGGCACGGGCAGACCCCAAAGCGCGAGCAGATACGCGCCGACTTCGGCGTGCGTGGCACCCAGATGTTTGCGTTCGATTTTGTGCAGTTCGGTGCCAGTTGCTTTTGATTCGGCGATGATGGCCTCGTATTGCTCGGGCAATTTTTCGGCGAGGATGAGTTTGCCGATGTCGTGCATGATGCCGGCGGCGAAGGCCTGTTCCGCGCGGTGCGAGTCGTCGAGATGCTCGTTGTAAAGGCGGCGCGCAATGGCGGCGACCTCGGCGGAGTGTTCCCAAGTCTGGTCAATGTGAAAACCCGGACAGCGTTTGCGGTCGAAGGCGGTGAACAGCGGCACGGCCATCGCCAGCGACTGGATGACGCCGATGCCGAGCAGTTGCACGGCTTCGGAGACGGAAAAAACTTTCCGGCTGAAACCAAAAAAAGCAGAGTTGGCAATCTGCAAGATTTTTGCGGAGAGCGCCGGGTCTTGCGAGGCGATTTCGGCGATGCGATCTGACGAGGTGAGCGGCGACTGCAGCGCCTCAGTGATTTCCAGGTAAAGTTCCGGGATGCCCGGCAGGCAGGCGAGGCCGCCGGTCAGCTCGCGTAATTTGGCGTGCCCTAATTTTTCCTTGATGCCAGCAACTTTTCGCAGGCACGACTTCAAGTCATCCAGACTGCACGGCTTGGTGAGAAATTGATGCGTGAGACCGACGCAACTGACGACTTCGCTCAAATCCGCGTAGCCGGACAAAATAATGCGGACGGTTTCCGGATTGCGCCGCAGGACGTGGTTCAGCAGTTGCGCGCCGTTGATGCCGGCCATGCGCATGTCGGTAACGATGACGTCGAAGTTTTCTTTTTTGACGAGTTCCAAACCCGCTTCGCCGCCCTCGGCAAACTGCACGTCCCATTCGGCGGCCATCGGGCGCATTCCCATTTTCAGGACGCGCACCATGGCCGGTTCGTCGTCCACAAATAATATTTTTGTGCGTCCCGCCGGTTTTGGCGAAACCGGAGTCGCCACCGGTTCGCGGGCAACAAATCCGACCGTTCCAGCGGGACGGTCATCACAACAATGTTCTGCGGACAGGAATGGCATCTCTACCGTATTGTCGGCAAAACTCGCCGGCTCTTTAGGAAAAAATTGCCTGCGCGTGACGCCGCACAACGTCCGGCGTCAGGGCGCGGAGACATTCCTCCGGTTTTTCAAAATGGCACGTTGATTTCAGGCACGGGGCGCAGGGCAGGTCGAGGCGCAGCACATTCTGTAACTGGCCGTATGGCCCGGTGCGTTCCGGCGCGGTCGGGCCAAAGAGCGCGATGAGCGGCTTGCCCAGCGCGGCGGCGACGTGCATCGGGCCGGTGTCGTTCGTGATGAGCAAATCGCCGCGCCGCACGACCTCGATCATTTCCGGCAGCGACGTTTTGCCGCAGAGGTTCAAAACTTTTTCCGGCGCGGCGGCGAAGATTTTTTCACCGAGTGTCACGTCGTCCTTGCCGCCCAAGATGACAAAGCGCGCGGCAGGGAAATTATTTTCCAGCGCGCGGACGAGCGTAGTAAAATGTTTGACTGGCCAGCGCTTGTTTTCCCAGCGCGCGCCGGGCTGCAAAAGGATCAAAGGTGAAGATTGAAGATTGAAGATTGAAGGTTCGGAAAACCATTTCCGTTTTACATCGTCGGCGATTTCTTTCCGCTCCGGCAGCCAGATGAAATTTTTGTGGACGGGAATTTTCAGCGCGGTCAGCACGGAGAGATACCAGTCCACGGCGTGCGTGTGAAAATCTTTGCGCGGCACGGCGAGGTCGTAGAAACCATTGGCACCTTCGCGGGCATCGTCGAGGCCGATCAGAAACTTTCCGCGCGCGAGCCACGCGAAGGCCGCGCTGCGCAAGAGGCTTTGCAAATCAATGACGAGGTCAAATTTTTGCGTGCGCAGCCAGTGGATGCTGGAAAGCATTTCCGGCCAGTGCTGCGGTTTGCCCCAGCGTTTGCGCTCAAAACGGACGATGCCGGTCAAATCAGGATCGCCGTCGATGAGTGGCGCGAGCGTGGAATCAATCCACCAGAATATTTCCGCGTCGCGAAAATGTTGCCGCAGCAAACGCAGCACGGGCAGGGCGTGGATGACATCGCCGAGCGAGCTGGGTTTGAGGATTAAAATTTTCAAAACAATGTTTCAGCCACGGATGGGCACGAATAAACACGGATGAAAAAACGGTTGCGGGCCGGGCCGGAAAAATTGTCCGTGCGAATCTGCGGTCGAAAATTAACGCCCGTATGCCAGCCGTTCGGCGAGCCGCTCCGGCAAACCGGCGGCGAGGATTTTGGCCTGCGCGGCGGCGATGTCGTATTCGAGGCGGCGCAGTTCAATCGTGGCGGCGTCCATGTCGTAAATGACGTAGGCGGACTTGGGATTATTGTCGCGCGGTTGGCCGACGGCGCCGACGTTGATGAAATATTTTTTTGCCGGGTCCACTTTGAACTTCGAGTAAGTGCCGCCGCGCACGACGGTGTCGCGCATGAAGGCGACGGGGACGTGGGTGTGGCCGAAGAAACACATCTGCGTGAGCTGATACGGAAAACTCGCGGCGGCGGCGAGCTTGTCAAAAACGTATTGCCAGCGGTCCGGCGCGTCGAGCGTGGCGTGAACCATCGTGAAATTCGCGGCCATGCGTGTGTATTTCAAATCGCGCAGCCATTGCTTTTCCTCGTCGTTCAACTGGTCACGCGTCCAGTGGACGGCGTCGGCAGCGTGGGGATTGAAACCTTCGAGTTCGTTATTCGTGGAGCAGAGATCATCGTGATTACCCTTCACGCAGGGGATGTTCATGTCGCGGATGATCTGGAGACATTCTTTGGGGTTGGCGTTGTAGCCGACGATATCGCCGAGGCAGACGATGTGCGTGACGTTCTGCGCGCGGATGTCTTCAAGGACGACCTGCAAGGCTTCCAGATTCCCGTGGATATCGGCGATGATGGCGTATTTCATTTACTGTCGAACAATCTCAAAACCCCGAAATTCATTTTTCGCGTCCGTCCAAATTACCTGTTCGTCGCGGATAAATCCAGCAAGACCTGCATCTTGGAGTGCGATTCTAAAAGCGTCGAGTTCGGCGGGCAAACCTTCGGCGACGAGTTCCACGCGGCCGTCGGGCAAATTGCGGACGATGCCGGTGACTTCAAAACCGACGGCGACCGTTCTGGTGGTGTAGCGAAAACCGACGCCTTGCACGCGCCCGGAATAAAAAATCGTCATCCGGCGGCGGGACGAGTTTGGACTGGCAGGCGGCACGGACGGATAAAGCCAAAGGGCGTGCCTTGGCGCAAATGTTTTTTTATACAACTGGAACAAAATTTTTTTGCTTTCTGTTTGACCCGTGCGAAGATTTGCCATAAATCAATCGGCGCAGCCATCACCCGAATCGTCGCGCACCGGTGTGATGGCTTTGACGCACTTATAAGCATGCTGAACACCAAGTCATTTTTGACCGTTGATTTCGGAGCCGGAAGTCTCAAGCTGGCGGAGTTTGAAATCAACGAGGCGGGTGGATTGCGTCTGGCCAACTTTGTGATCAAGCCGTTGGGCGCGGAAGGTTCGCAGGAGACCACCCGCGAAAAAATTATTTTGGCGGCACTGCAAGAAGCGATTGCAGAAAAAGGGATCAAGTCAAAAAACGTCAATGTTTGCGCGCCTGGTTTTCATGTTTTCTCCAAGTTTGTAAAACTTCCGCCGGTGGATGCGGCGAAGGTCGGGCAAATTATTCAATACGAAGCGCAGCAAAATGTTCCCTTCCCGTTGAGCGAAGTCGTGTGGGATTATCAAATCCTCGGCACGGCCCCGAGCGGCGAACTGGAAGTGCTGCTCGTGGCCATCAAATCGGAGATCGTCGAGGGACTTTTCCGCGTGGCGGCCGAAGCGAAGCTGAAACTAAATTTGTGCGATGCTTCGCCGGCGGCGTTGTGCAATGCCTTCCGCTTCAACTACGGCGAACTTGAAGACTGCACGATGTTGCTCGACATTGGTGCGAAGACGAGCAATTTGTTGTTCTTCGAAAAGGGCAAGGTTTTTTCCCGCAGTATTAATTTAGGCGCAAACGCCATCACGCAGGACTTTGCCACCGAGGCAAAGTTGAAGTTTGAAGATGCGGAAAAGATTAAGATTGCGGAAGGTTTTGTGAGTCTTGGCGGTGCGTATGAAGAACCGGAAGGCGAGCATCAGAAGATTATTTCCAAGGTGGCGCGGCAGTTCATGACGAAACTGCACATTCAGGTCAACCAGACCATGCAGTTCTATCGTGGTCAGCAGGGCGGCGGCGCGCCACAACGGTTATTTCTTTCTGGTGGTGCGAGCATCATGCCTTACACGGCGCAATTTTTTGCGGAGAAGTTGCAGGTGCAGGTAGAGTATTTCAATCCGTTCCGCAACGTGCAGATTGCCCCCGAAGTGAACCTTGAGGAGCTGTCCCGCGTCGCGCACGGTCTCGGCGAAATCGTCGGCCTTGGCCTGCGCAATCTGGCAAACTGTCCGGTGGAGATGAATTTGATGCCGGAGAGCACGTTGCGCTGGCAGGCGCTCAATCAGAAGAAGCCATATTTCATCGCAACCGTGTTTTCTCTGGTGGCGGTATTGTTCGTGATCGGATTTCTTTTCCAAAAACTCGCCGTCAACAAGGAGAAGGAAAAGGAAAAGCTGGATCCAGAAGTGCAGAAAATGCAGGCAAAAGTGGATAAATTCCAGAAATCATGGAAAAGCCTGCAAAAATCACAGAGCGATGCTGGCCAGATTTCAACATGGATGCAGCAGCGGTTTTATTGGGGGGATTTCATGGCTGAAATGCGCCGTGCACTCATTCGCTCCGAAGACGGCATTAAGAAAAAATTGTCTGCGCAAAAGCCCGGCATTGAGGCTGGTATCTGGATTGAGCAGATGACCTCATCAACGGACTTGGCTGGAACCGCCGCTTCCAGCGGTGTTGCGATGCCGGGCGCACCGAATATGCCTGGAATGCCCGGAATGCCTGGAATGCCCGGAATGCCGAACCGAAATCCCTATGAAAATGGGGCGCCAGCACCCGCTCCTGCGCCCGATCCGAACGCAGTGCCCGGAGCCGGCGCGGCGGTCACTAATTTTGTCACGCTAGTTTGCCGGGCGGTGGATCTTTCCAAGATCAGCGGCGATGCCTCAGCCAATCCGGCCATTGCCTACGCGGTGGAAAGTGAAATCAAAAATTCTCCGATGGTGGATGCTAAATCCACTTCGCTCGTCGGCAATATTGTGCCAGACGAATCAAACGGCACGTTCACGTTCACTGTGAACATTGCGCCGACGAACGCCCCAACTTTCACCCCGGCGGCGGCGGCGGCTCCGCCAACCAACTGATATGGCCTGGATCAAACGAAATTTATTTTTTGTGGTCGGTGGCGTCATCGCGCTGTTTGCGTTGGGCGGCGCAGGTTTCTATATTTACAAAGGCTGGGATCGTAACTCAACGGCGTTTACCAATCTGAATGAAGTGGTCGGCACCTTAAAGGGATTGACTGACCAAAAGCCATCGCCTGGCAACGACAAGATTGATAACGCTAAAATCGCCAAGGAGCAGGACAAGCAGGTGCAAGCTTGGGTGGTGGCATCGCAGCGATTTTTTCAGCCCATTCCGGCAATCCCAGCGGGAACCGTGACCAGCGAGGCTTATGCCAGTGCATTGCGCCGGACAGTGGATCAATTGCAGAAAGAAGCTGAAGCGGCGGGTGTGGTGTTACCGCCAAAATATGATTTTTCATTTTCCGCGCAGCGTCCGCTGGTGAAGTTCGCGGCCGGGCTTGATTTGCTTGCGGCGCAATTGGGCGAAGTCAAAGCAGTTTCAGAAATTCTTTTCGCGGCGCGTGTCAACGCACTCGACAGTATCCAGCGTATCCGCATGACGGATGACGATACTGCCGGCCCGCAATCGGATTACATTGAGCAACGGCCTGTCACGAACGAACTGGCCATCATCACGCCTTATGTCGTGACGTTCCGCTGTTTCACGCTAGAACTGTCGCGCGTGATGGCTGGATTTGCGACGGCCTCAAACACATTCATTGTCAAGTCCATCAATATTCAGCCGGCGGGTGCTTCCTCGGTCGCAGCGGCGGTTCCAAATGGATATGGCGAAATGCCTCCGGGTGCGATGCCGGGCGGTGCGCCAGTGCGCTATGCGGGTGAAGGCTATGCCCCGCAGGTTGCCGCGCAAATGGCGGCGGCGCCGGCAATGGCTGGTAAGGGCGGATTGCAAACGGTCTTGAAGGAGCAGTTGCTCCGAGTCACGGCGGAAGTCGGGCTAGTGAAACTCCTGCCGAAAAATTAAGATGGAATTTCTCAAAAAAAATTACGAAAAGATTCTGCTCGGCCTCGTGCTCGCGGGACTCATTGGCGCATTGGTATTCATGCCGTTCTACATCGGCTCGGACAATCAAGCCATGACCGAGTTGGTGGATAGCATCATCAAAAAATCTGCCACCGAGTTGACCAATCTGGACCTTACCGTGCAGAGTTCGGTCACGGCGCGTTTACATTCGTCTTACAACCTTGATCTGGAGACGACCAACCGGGTGTTTAACCCGATGGAATGGCAGAAAACTCCTGATGGAAACATCGTGCCGGTCGCCAGTCACACTGGCCCGCGCATGGTTATCGTGACCAACATAACACCGCTTTATTTGGTTATGACTTTCGACTCGGTGACGACGAATGAACTCGGTGCGCGCTACGCCATCGGTGTGGAACGTCAGGCAGACAAGGTTCCAGCCAAGCGCCATAAAGTTCCGCGCTTCGCTTCCGTGGGCGACAAAGCGAATGATGCATTCGCGTTGTTGCAGGTCAAAGGCGCGCCGGAAAATCCTGACGAAGTGGTGCTCAAGTTGGTGGACAGCGGCGAAGTGGTTTCTGTTTCACATGACAAGCCTTACCGTCGTGTGGATGCCTACGCCGCCGATTTTCGTTACGATCCGGAGAAAAAAGTTTTTCACGCCAAACGCGTCGGGGACAAGGCTAACTTCAACGGCACGGATTTCACTGTGGACGGCGTGAGCCAGTCCGAATTAATTTTACAAGACCAGTCGAACCAGAAAAAAACGTCTCGCCCATTCACGCCCTGACTAATACAAATTTTAAATTGAACCGCGCTGACCCCAGCCGAACCTGATTTTGCCATGATAAAATCCGCCTATCTTTACCTCGGACTCGCCGCACTGCTGGCCCTCCCCGCCGCCGTGCCCGCGCAGGACAACTCCGCCGCGCTCGCCGTCAATGAAGCCGTATTGCGCCAAGCCAACACCATTGTCCTTCGGCAAAAACTTGCCGAGGCCAAAGCCGTTGCGCAACACAACGATATTCCCGCCGCTGCGAAACTGTTTCAAGAAGCAGTGACGCTCGCGCAAGAAATCGGCCCGGCCGGAATTGAGGCTGAATCACAGCAGGCTGTCGCCGGTCTTGCCACCGCCTCGCTCGCGTTGGCGCGCGAAGCACAAGCCCGCCAGGATTATCACGAAGCTGCCACGCGTATCCAACAGGTGCTCAAAGCGGATCCAAAAAATTCCACCGCCCTCGCTGCCAAGATTCAAAACGACCAGTTCGTTGCCGCTGCCAAAGGTCATCAACCGGACGCCGCGACAATTGATCAACTTCCTGCTGTGGCCAACCAAAAGACGCAGGCGGCGACCTTCATTCAAGACGGCAAACTCCTTTACGAAATGGGCAAGCTCGACGAGGCGGATATCAAACTGGCTGAAGCCGTTAAAATTGATCCGGACAACAAGGGTGCCTATTACTATCAAAATTTGGTCAAGCAGGCGCGCTACACACGCGAATCCGCGCAGCACCTTGTGGATGAACAGTCTCGCATGAACGACGTGGAAACTCGCTGGGTGCTCCCGAAGTCTGGCGTGCAGATGCCCATTCCCAATCCGTATGCAACCAACAATCTTGTTTACACCGGCCCCGGCCGCCAGTCAATTGTCTCGAAGCTCGACCGCGTTCGCCTCGAAAGCGTCTCATTCGACGGTGTGCCTTTGAGCGAAGTTGTTCGCCAGCTTACCGAACAGTCCAAGCTCCGTGATCCCGAGCGCAAGGGCATTAACTTTTTGATCAACCCGAATCCTGACCAGTCCGGCCCGTCAATTGCGGCGGCGACCGGTGGCTTTGGTGGCCTCGGCGGAATTGGGGGTATTCCGGGCGCTCCGGCTGCTCCGGGACCGGCGGCGATCGACCCGGCTACCGGTTTGCCGGCCGCACCGGCGGCAAACGCTGGTGGTGGCGGTGAAAAGGTGGACATCAGCACGGCGGTCACGGTGAAATTAAATCTGACGGATGTGCGTCTTGCAGATGTTTTGGATGCGATTGTTGACAATGCTGAACACCCGGAAGGTCATCCAATTAAATTTGTGATTAAGGATTACGGTATTGTATTCATGGATAAAGGCGCGGAAAGCCCACTGCTCTTCACGCGCACCTTCAAAGTTGACCCGAATACATTTTACTCCGGTCTCGAAAGCGTCAGTTCTTCCAGTTTCGGCGGATCAGGAAATTCAGGTGGCGGTGGTGGCGGTCGAGGCGGCGGTGGCGGCGGCGGCGGTGGTGGCGGTGGCGGCAATAGCCAGAACAGCGGTGCCGTTGTCGGTGTCGTCAATGCGTTTGCTGGAGCGGGTGGATTCCGTAGCAGCGGCCAAGGCGGTGGCGGCGGTGGCGGCGGTGGCGGCGGTAGCGGTCAAGGATCGGTTAATCCGCTCAACGCTGGAACTACTGGCGCAGGCGCTGCGGGCGGTGGCGGCAATGTCGGCGGCCAGGGTGGTTTGAATTACATCACGCAAATCACGTTGTCCTCGCAGGTCAGTGCGGCGGCGCGTCAATTTTTCACCGCGCTCGGTGTAAATCTGGAGCAACCGGCCGGTAAAGCGGTTTTCTTCAACGACAAGTCAGGACTTTTGTTCGTCAAGGCTACGGAGCAGGACTTGGACACGATTGACAAGGCGATTCAAACCTTGAACCAAGTTGCGCCGCAGGTGCACATCAAGGCGCGCTTCATTGAAGTGTCGCAGGATGACAGCAAAGCGTTTGGTTTTGAATGGTATCTCGGCCAGTTTCAAATGGGCAACAACGTCGTGGGCACGGGCGGCAGTTCGCCGTCGCTGAATGTTCCGACGTCGCCGGCGAATCCGCTCGGTGCATTTCCGGGCAATACCGCCTCCAGTTTGATTCCTTCATCGGTGAATGATCAGGCGCTGACGACCGGTCTGCGGAACACGGCACCGGCGCTGGGAACCATTACGGGCATCTTGACCGATCCGAATTTCCGCGTGGCGCTGCACGCGCTCGAACAGCGCGGTGGCTTTGAAAACCTCGGCGAACCGGAAGTCACCACCATCAGCGGCCGTCAGGCGCAGATGCGTGCGACCCAAATCAAGACTGTCATCACCGACGTGAACTTCCAGCAGGGGCAAGGCGGCATCCAACAAGGCGGCAATACCGGCGGCGGCACAACCCAATAATCATTGAGGGACGAAAATGAAAAAAATCTATCCTAATTCCGCATCCAAACTCGCACTCACTGCGCTTTCATTTGGGTTCATTGCTCTGATCGGTGGCGCACAGGCGCAGACGATCAATTCGACGCCCGGGACATCCGCCATCACGTTCACCACCACACCGGTCGAAACGGGTCCGATTCTCGACGTGGTTCCCTATGTTCTGTCCGATGGTTACACCATCAATCTGGCCTTGATTCCGTCGCTCACAGACTTCAACGGCTACGACATTCCGCCAAACATCCCCGCCGTGACGGGAAATTTGAACGTCGTGCAGTTGCCGGTCTTGTTGCCGGATTTCACCATCCGCCAGGTTGTGACCACGGTGAACGTCTGGGATAACCAGACCGTCGTCATTGGCGGTTTGATTTCCTCCCAGGTGCAGAGCACCAAGGACAAGGTGCCGATCATTGGTGACGTGCCGATGTTTGGCCGCTTGTTCCAGAGCGCGAGCAAACAGACGACGAAAAAGAATCTGATGATTTTTGTCACAGCAACGATTGTGGATCCGGCCGGCAACCGCGCGCATTCCGACGAGGAACTGCCGTTTTCCCAAGGCACGATTCCCGCGCAACCGCCCGGCGCCGGGCAGGTCACCGAGAAGGTGGAAAAAGTTCAGTCTATTGAAAAATTGCCTAAGTCCGCGCAGTGAGCCGGTTGCTGATTATTGACGGTCATGCGTATGCCTATCGCGCGTTTCACGCCATCCGCGATTTGCGTTCGCCAGCCGGGCAGCCGACGAATGCCATTTATGGTTTTTTGAAGATGCTGGAAAAGATGCGTCAGGCGATTGCGCCAACGCACTTGGTGGTGGTGTGGGATGGTGGTTTGAGTGCGGAGCGGATGGCGGCATTGCCGGAATACAAAGCCCAGCGGCCGCCAATGCCGGATGAGTTGCGGCCGCAATTTGACGAGATTTCAAAATATCTCGCGGCGGCGGGCGTGGCAGAATTTTGCGGCGACGGCGTGGAAGCGGATGATTACATCGGCTGTCTTGCGCAGCGCGCGGCAGCTCTGGGCTGGAATGCGGTGATTGCTAGTTCGGACAAAGATTTTATGCAGTTGGTCACGGCGCGGGTCGGGTTATTGAACCCGAACGACAAGACCGGGACAATTTGGGGACGCGAACAAGTTTGCGCCAAGTCAGGCGTGGAGCCAGAACAGGTAGCCGACTGGCTGGCGTTGATGGGTGATGCGGTGGATAACATTCCCGGTGTGCCGGGCGTGGGGCCGAAGACCGCTGCCAGCTTGTTGCAAGAATTTGGTTCGATTGAAAAATTATTTGCCCGTTTGAACGAAGTGAAGTCGGATAAATTGCGGGCGTCGCTCGCAGCCTCGGCCGAGGTTGTGCGGCGGAACCAGTCGCTGGTGCGGTTGCAGGATGTGCCGTGCGATCTGGTGCCGGAAAAATTACTGGTGCGTCCGGCGGATGTAAAACAGTTGCGCGGACTGTTTCAGCAGTGGGGATTCAAAGGCCTGCTGGCGGAACTGGAAACGCAGACTGCGGCGCGGCAGACGGAGTTGATTTGAAAATGAATTTGCGAAGCATGAACAAACTTGTGGCCGGCATGGCAAACCATGTGCCGGCAGCGCGGGGATTTTTTCGACAAATCCTCCGCCGTGGTGTATTGTCGCCCTGTCCAATGAAGTCATCCGTGTCGTCCGTCCGCCTCGGTTTTATTGCCGCCTGTCTGGGGCTGGCAGGTTTTTTAGTTTCTACGATTCCAGCGCAGGCCCAGACCAACTATTACAACGCCAACGGCACGGAATATCCCATCGTCGGCGCGCTCCCCGGCGACCAAGTTTTTCCCGATCTTGCGGTTTCAACCTCGGGCGGTTTTTTGGTCTGGCAGGATAACATCACTGACGGCGATAGCTGGGGCGTGAGCGCCCGTCGTTTGGACACCACATTGTCTGGCACGCTGGGCACATTTCGTGTGAATGCAGCCGGTGCGGGCAGTCAGGAAAATGCCCGCGTGGCTTTGCTGAAAGGTGGCGGCGCGGTTTTTGTGTGGCAGGGCGGTAAGCCAAGTTATCAGCGGATTTTCGCGCGGTTCCTGACATCAACCAATACGTTCTCGACCACCAACGACGTTCAAGTAAATACCTTTAACGCCAATTTTCAGATCAATCCCGCTGTGACGGTGCTTAACAACAGCAACGTGGTTGTCATCTGGGCTAGCTTCAATCAGGCCGGTTCAAATTCTATGCAGGATGTCTACGGCCAGTTGCTTTCGCCCACCGGCCAAAAAATCGGCGGCGAGTTTTTGGTGAATCAGAGCACGGCTTTCAATCAAAGGTCGCCGGCGGTTGCTGCCTTGACCGGTGGCGGGTTTATTGTGACGTGGGTTTCCGAGCAACAGCGCGTGGTGGCACCCTCGCTGGGAACGAATTCAACCTATGTGAGCACCGCCAATGCTCCGGCGCCGAGTGTGGATATTTACGCCCGTAAATTCACCAGTGCCGGCGCGGCGTCGGGTAATGAATTTTTGGTCAATACGGATTCCAATCCGTGCGCGGCTCCCTCGGTGGCGGTGGCTACTGATGGCAGTTACCTGATAACTTGGACCGCCAGTGACCGGACGGTTTTGAAAAACAGTTTTGATATTTTTGGGCGGGCATACAACAGTTCCGGCAACGCGTATGGATCGGTTTTCCGCATTAACACTTACCAATATGGCGACCAGTATGTGCCGCGGATCAGCGCGCTGGGATTGGATTATCTGGTGATATGGACAAGCTTGGCCCAAGACGGTTCACGCGAAGGCGTATATGCCCAGTATGTTCACAACACCGGCTCGTTGACCGGTTCTGAATTCCGCGTGAACACCACCACGGTGAGCCAGCAGATGCACCCCACAGTGGCATCGGATGGTGCCAACCAATTTCTCGTGGTTTGGACTGGCTTTGCCGGCCTGGCCAATAGCTTCGATCTCTATGCCCAGCGTTACATCAACGCCTCATCCTTATTGCAAGCGATGCCGGCACCATTTGTGTGGGCGCCCTTCGTAGTCAGCAATGGTGTCTATCAGCCGCAGTTGTTGGTAACTTGGGCTAACTTGCTGGGACTTTCCATTTCGAACTATGAAATCTATGTCAATGGATCTTCGACGCCCACCGCAGTGGTTGCCAGTAATCAATGGACAATGACTGCGGCCAACGGATTGACGGCCAACAGCACCACTGGCTTCCAGGTAGATTATGTAACCACCGATGGCCGGCGCTCCCCCATTTCCCCGTCAGCCAACGGACAAACTTGGCAGGGTTACAGTTGGGGTGGAATCCCGTTTGAATGGATGGTGGCCAACTATGGCAGCGACCTGAGTCAATGGCCAAGCGCAACCTCCAAACTCGGCAGCTCACGGTTGACGGTTTATGGTGCATTCTTAAGCGGTAGTATCCCGTCACAACCTGCCACCTGGTTGCAAGAACAGTTGGTTAAGACGCAGCAAGGTTTTTTCCTGACCTGGAACACGCAACCGGGGGCCACCTATCAGGTGCTGACCACTGCCAATTTTACCACTTGGACCAACGTCGGTTCACCTAGGTTTGCGGCGGGCACGACCGATTCGATTTATGTCGGCGGCAATAACGCCGGCTTCTACCAGATCAAGTTGTTGCGATAAAATTTGTATGCGGAAATTGATTAAAAATATTTTCTGGGCCGGCTTGCTGGTATTGATGCCCACCCAGTTTGCGCAGGCGTTTTCCATCATCGGTCCGGCGATTGGCGGTGGTTCCGGCGGCGACGCCTGGGAACAGCCGATCATTGGTTATGGCTTGCCGGGTGATGTGGGGACGCCCAAAAACTTGGCTGAAGAATACCGTCGGGTAACGCCGGTCATGTATTACGCCAGTGACGCCACTTTTATCAATTACTTCGGCATGGCTGGTTTGACGAATATCGATTCCGCTGCGGCCATGATGAACGGCGTCATGTGTGGTCAGACCAATATGCTGTTGTTTTTAAGTTCTCCGACCAATGGCATTCTTTCGGGAAATATCAACGACCCCTACACCGGCAGTCCGTTGGCAGTCTCAGCCACCAATACTCTGGATTCGTATACGATAAACCTGGCTGATTTCCCGCTGGAATCACAGCAGATCAACTACACGGCGCAGGCGGCTGGCTTGACTGACCTGCGTTCTTCCACCTTGATGCTGCTGGTTGAGCAGATGGGGTTGGCGGAGCCAGAACGTTATGCCTGGACCTTGCATGACCGGTTTCTGCCCTCGGGCGGCACGTGTCCGCGTGATGAATTGTATCTCGTGGTGCAACGCAATTTTGACATCATTGATTCTCCTTTGAATCAGGTTCAATACTCGCCCTACATCAATGGCACACTTTACACTTATGACATCCTTGAAGTGTGCACCGGCAGCGGCGAACTGGCGGTGACCATTCCCCTGGTGGTTGACATCTTTGCTGACAGCTACACGTCGGTCGCTTCATTTTTTTTGTTTGATGGCGGATTTTACAACGGACTGACCCGCGATGACGTGGCGGGCCTGCGGTATCTGATGAGTTCCAACAACGTCAACTTTGAGGCCACGGCTCCGTCTGGTTCCCTCCTGTTGCAAACTAACGTGCAACCTCCGCAATTGTTTACAACCTTCCCCTTGAGCGCTCTTTCGATACTGCCGACGCTGCCACCTGACCAAGTTTTGTCAAATTTCCCAGGTATAACAATTTTTGGCGTTAATACTAATTTTATCAATCAGGTGGTTACTAATTATGGTGTTCCCTATTATGTCTATCTGTCGCCTCCCTATACCAATCCACCATCAGTGTTATCTAATGGTATGGCGATATACCCGACAAACGGTATTATTCCTTTTACAAATTGGTCTACGATTCAATATGGTGACCCTCCGTTGGTTACCAATACGTATTCACTCGCGAATTTCTCATTAGTGTCGCCATTCATGAGTCCAACGGTTCTGACTAATAATTATCCAGGAATTAGTTGGAATTCGGAGTCTTCTACATTCGTCATCATTACCAATCTGATTCCCTACTATACGAATCAGTCGGTTTTGCCCGTGTTTTCAAACACGCTGGCTGGCGGTTTGCCAAATGTCACGGTGTTGACCAACATCTATTACTTTACCAACCAGCCTGGGCCAACTGTCATCAACTACGATATTACCCAACCGTTCACCACCATTTCCACGCTGGACTTGGCCAATTTTATTGATGCTGCTAAAACTAACGATCCGGCCACTTTGTTACAGCTTTATCCTGGGCTCCAAATTTTGCGATCCACGACGTTTCCTGGTTTTACTTGGGTGACGAATTATGTTTCTTATCTGACTAATTACACCGGCGCCCCGTATCAAGGTCCACCCAAACTGGTAACACTTCCTGTTTCTACCAATTATATATGGGTCACAAATTGGACTTATTCATTTGGAAATGTGTTTACGAATCATTTCTACACTAATCGATTTATTACTGTTCAATCCATTTGGATAACGAACAACATTGGAGCGCCCTACGGAAGTCCGCTGATTGCCAAGACTAATTCGGTGACATTCAAGACCAATTTGATTTCTGGTGATTTCTTCCTGATTCCCACCAATTGGTGCGGATTTGATTTGAGACTATCCTTCCCGCTGGGCAATCCGCCTTATAAGAATGGTGTTACTAACACCACCATTTTTGCTGGTTACAACACGAGCGGAAGCGTCGGCACGAACTTCACCATAGGCGGCAATGCCTATGGTCTAATTCAAAACGTATTTGACCAGTATACTAATTATAACTATGCCGTGTATCCGGGTATTTGTGAGCCAGTATTGACTTATTCCGCCGTAACCAATGTCGTTTTGCAATACAGCTATGTATTTAACAACATATTTACGAACCACTTTTACTCTAACAGTCCTGTGTCGGTTATTATAACGAATGCGTATTCCACGGCCCTGGGAAGCCCAGATGTGTTAAGCTTTGCAGGCTCGACTAATTTTTATTACACGAATATTCAGAGTGGCGACTTTCTTATCATCCCATCCACATGGTGCGGTTTTCAGATTATTCCGTTGGAGACGAATCTATCTTATACGACCAATGTGAGCTTGGTCACAACGCAAAATTCATCTGGTAATTTGCTGACTTATTATCAGCAAACCGTTTTGCCATACACTAATTATCTCATGCAAATACGTCCTGGTATTTGTGAGCCGCAGTTGGCGTTTACTAACTCGGTTTTGACAAATATTGTAAGCCAATATTCATACAATTTTGGCGGCTCAATCCACACAAATACGTTCATCACTAACTACCCGACTGTTATTACGATTACAAATACAACGGAAATTCTAAATTCATCAAATGCGTTAATCGGGTATCCTCTACAATATGTGGTGCAATCGATCCCGGTTTATAGGACTTATGTAAATTGCTTCTTTGGCCCATGCTTTACGAATACGTTTTTCGACCATTTCGTGTATCCAACCAACTTTTTCCTCGGCAATATTACCAACTATGTGACGTATGTAACCAACTACGGATCTATTGGAGATTTTTATATTGTCCCGCCGCAATGGTGCGATTTGACAATCCTTTCAACTCAACTGCAAACAATCGGGATCAATCAGACCACGATTGGTGCTTCGGATCCGTTGTATAACAACATTCTTGGCCAGCTAAACTATACGACTACGACCAACACTCCTTATTTGGTAACCACCTTGCTCATCAAACCTGTAATTTGCGCATCGGTGCCAGCGACGCCTGCATTACGACAGGGTATCGGCCGGGTTCAAATGATCCGGGCCAATTACGATTCACTGCTGGGGCAATTTTTCCAGCCGTTGACGAACTATTACACCATGGTCAGGATCACCAACAGCCAACCGGTGACGGAGTTTTACCAGCGGGTAATCACGCAACCTGACCTGCTGATTCGGGCGCAAGACCTTGCCAGCGGTCCGTCGGCCGCCCCGGTGGTCGGGAGCGTCGCTCGCAACCTGAACTTTGATCAAAGTCAAATTTTGACGAGTCTGGCGGGTCCAGGCACTATCATTCCTCGGACCAGCTTTACCTACAACAAGGTTGGCAATATATACGCCAATGGCAGTCAGCGATTCTTTTTCACCAGCACGAATGCCTTCTTGAATGAAGTGACCGGCGGAAATTTCTTTGGCGCCAGCAACCAATTGTCCGTCCTGGCCTGGGCATCGTTTGATAGTTCCACCAACCAGCCGGTGGTTTATCCCAACGGCACCAGCATCGCCGACGTCATTAACCAGTTATTTATTCAAGTGACGCCAACGACTGTTTCGGATGCCACAGTCGGCACAGCTTATACGCCGGTAACCTTTACCGCCACGGGTGGTCAGCCTCCTTACGTCTGGTCGGCGCCCAACCTTGAGGGGTTGGTTCCGGGAATGACCTTTAATGCCGCCACGGCAACCTTGTCGGGCACGCCCACGGCAACGGGTGCTTTCAATTTTACGGTTCAGGTGACTGATTTGGCCAACCGCACGGTCAGCATGAATTACACCATCATCATCCACTGATTTGTATGTTATCTTCTCCAATGCCAAAAAGTTTAATGTCCGTTCACTGGTGTCGCGCCCTACTGCTGGCGCTGTCCTTGCTCGTTGGGGTCAAGAGTCAGGCGGGAAGTGATTTGTTCTACAATGACACGCTTTATACGTCCATTGCTAACATTGATGCGACTAACTTTTTGAACGACTATGGTGGAACCTTTAGCGTCAATCCCGGCTTGGGGAGTGGCTGGCTGACGGATTTGTATCAGGCATGGACGCATACGCGCAATTTTACGAACAATGGTGAGATGGACAGCTATACCGGCTTTCGTTTTGACACCAATCCCAACCACGTCCCGGCGGCAAACTTTTACAATGCGGGTAACATCAATTGCGGTTCCGGTTTGAATGCGATTTTCATCGTGAACGGACTGGGCTTGACCACCTTTATCGGCGGTTACGGCGGCATTCAAGTCCTGGCCACGAACATTTACAATTCGGGAAGTATCACCATCGGTGCTGATGGACTGGCGCGAATCTGGGGCAATAATCTGGATTTCACTCGCGGGACGGTGACGATGCAAAATTCGTTTTTGGACTTCCTGACAGGCCAGACCAATACTTCCACCATCTATGCCACCGGCCAGACGGGAAATCATACCAACGGATTTTGGTTTCCTGACGCTCAGCTGCTGCCCGGTTCAGCGCAATCTTCGTTTCCGCTGTATTTTACGCTGACCAACAGCAAGCCATATTTTCAAATCAATCAGGACCCCACGGGCACCAACGTTATTGTCCGGATGATCTTTATCCAAAACGACCTTACTAATGTGGCTTGTAACGTTTACATTGGTAAAGGACTGGGCAACGGTGGCGCGAACATTGAATGGGTTGGTTCTTACACGGATCCGGTTACTGGTCAGCCGGCCAATAACTATCTCTACATGACGGACGATTATGTTCAGGGCTCCAGCACGAACATTTTGAGTTATACCAGCCCCGGGGTTCCATTCAACTATGCGTTCTACGAACAAACCACTCCGTTTAACTTGGGAATTCCGGACACAACTAACTACCCCTCAATTTTCGGCTTTGGTCAGCCATTCCCCGCCGGCTATGAGGTTAATACCAACATCTATTCGTATGTGAGCGCCCAATTTGTCGCGTCCACCGTGTCCACGAACTCCGTGGTGGGCGGCGCGATCACCAACCTGCCCGGCCGCATTGAGCTGGTTGCCTCCAATGAACTGAACCTTTCACTGAGCAGCATGTCCGGCATGAACTATCTGCTGTTGAGGAGCACGAATAATTACGATAACGACGGGCAGTCGCTGATCTCCTCACCTTTTACCGACGTGTATCTTGGCCGGACAAACGGCAGCATTGTCATTTCCAACTTGCTGCTGTCCGCGGTGCCAATTTGGAATGGTTCAATCCAAGGCTGGAGCACCCGCTGGTTTTATAATGATACCAACACCGGAATCACCTATGACTATCGCGCCTTGTTGGTGGAAAGTGCCCTGACGCCGACGAGCGCATCCCAGCAGCAGGATTTTTGCCTCTATAGCTCCAACAACGCCACCATCAGTGACACGCTCAACATTTACCGCACGTTTTATATCAACAGCACCAACTTGCTCCTGACGACAAATACGGTCGGCAATGGATCGGCGGCCTTTGATGGCGAATTAAACCTGAATTCACCGAATATTTTTTGGCAGACCTCCACGCCGCGTTTGAGAAACCTCACCAACAACGGGGCTATCCGCACGGTGGCGCTGGCCAGATACGGAAGCGCTGCTTTGCCCTACTTTGCCTACGTCAACACCGGCACGGTGAGCAATGGAGCCGGTGCGCAAATCACCTCCTATGATATTGAAAATTATGGATTCATTTCGGCGGGTATTGGTTCTTTTACAGCTAACTCGCTGACGACCACCATGACCAATGCTGTGGTGGTGGCGGGTGGAGCCTTTACCAATATTTCCTACAGTTTTGTTATCAGCAACACCACTTTGAACATTGGCAAATCCCTGACGATTGGCGTGACCAACCTCCTGACCGACGGCGGCGCGTTCAGCAATTTCTGGTCGTTGGGCGCCGGCAACAGCGGCAGCGGCATTGCGACTGGTTTGATCCTTCCTATCAAACCAACGACTGGTGACTTGTTGGGAACAACTATTACCAACATCGCCACCGCCGGCACCTTGGTCAATGAACTTTGGGCAGGAAATGATCTGGGCGCAGTGAATGCCGGTTTCACCAACAATGCGGCCATCGGTCAATTAATTCTGGATGCGCGGGGGACGAGCTTGAAAACCGGATATAGCTTCACCGGTTCCGGCACCAGCAACGCCATCTATGTGGACTGTCTCCAGTTCCATAACTACGCCAGCTATACCAATCGCGTGGTGACTTCCACCAATATGCCGGGGTTGATCTTCAATACGAACCTGGTCATCTATTATGCTCAGGCCTTGATTGATGATGGCACCTCGATTGCCGAGCAAATCAATCATTGGAATACCAATCATCTGCGCTGGGTTCCATCCCACATCGGAACTTTTAGTTCAACCAATATTGTTTATCCGGATGGCAGCACTAACACCGTCAATGCCGCACTGCTGGGCAGTTCGCAAATTGATTCCGATGGCGATGGCACGCCGAACAGCACCGACCCCACGCCGTTCCTGGTTGCGTCCCAATTGAACTTTAATTTGACGTTGACCAATCTGCCGCCGGCGGCGGTGCAGTTGCAGTGGACCACCATTCCGAACGCGACCAATTATGTCTATTACAAGACCAACCTGCTTTCGCCGGCCTGGTTGCCGTTCACCAGCTTCAAAAATTATTATTATGGCCTGAGCCAGGCCGTGACCAATGCCGCCCACACCAACTGGTTTGCCGCGCCGCAAGGTTATCCGTCGTCGGCTACGAACGTGTGGATATTTGATAACGTGACCAACATGCAGCGCTATTATCGGGTCATGGTGCAGCCGTGGTTGACCTATCCGAACTGAAGATTTTGAAGAATTTTAAAACCTGTTCCGCGCCCGTCCGGGCCGGCGGAAAAAATGGAGAAAAGTTGTGAAAGATAATAACAAGCGATTCAACGGTTGGAGGCCACCAGGTCTCGTCAGTCATTTTGCCCGGTTGAAACTCGGGCTGGCCGTTTGTGCCGGCCTGCTATTCGCCGGCCTTGCGAGCGCGCAGAACGACAACTTCGCGAGTGCCATCACCATCAGCGGCATCACCGGGACAACGAACGCCGACAACACCGGTGCCACGCTCGAAGCGTGTGAAACCAATCAGGTGTTCACGGATGACAACGACCTCCAACCGGTCGGCACTTCGCTCTGGTATAAATGGACGGCGCCGGCCTCCGGCACGGTTGAGTTTGATACCTACGGCAGCTTGTTTGACACCGTCCTTTCCGTCTGGACCACCACCAATGGATTGTGCGACCCCAGCCTGACCAACTTGGTTTCGGACGATGACAATGGATACAATATTCTTGGCGATGTCAACTACACCAGCTACCTCACGTTGCCGGTGGTGGCAGGACAAGTTTATTACCTCTCCTTGGATGGTAATAGTGCTGATTTTGGGCCGGCGGTTTTAAACTGGGTGATGTCCTCCATTCCTACGATATCTTCCGGAAGCTTTAGTCTTGCTTCAGGATTAGTAAATGCGGGCGTTGCAAATTATGTTGTTGCTGACACCGAATCCAGCGGAGTGCGAGATACCTCTGTCTCACCAAGTGTAAGTGGCGCACGCGTGACGGTGACGCGCACCGGTGGTTCCAGTGGGCGTGTGCTGGTGGACTACACGGTGCAAACCGCCTATTTGACAAATCTTTTTGTCACCAATTATTTTGGCACAAACGTTCTGACGACATACACCGACACGAATGGCTTTACGACTTTTACAAACATCGCCTATAACTATGTGGCCTTCACGAATTACTACCAGTATTATAATGCGAACCTAACACCGCCATATAATTACACAAATTTGTCGGGTGGAATTACAAATACAGTTACGGTTGTTTCCAACCTGACCGGCGTTTTAAGTTCCAACTCTGTTACCGGAACATTCACCCCGGGTCCGACAAATATTCCGCCGGTGGGTGTGAACACTTACCCGCCCGGCGGCAGTATTGATTCGAGTGGTAACATCACTGTTATATTTACAAATTCATACAGTCTGGCGCCGTATTCCACAAACCAGATAGTTTCAGCCTATCCAGGGTATACCACCATTAGTAATACCTTGGTGTTTGATGACTATCAAATGAGCGCACATTTTGATGTTCCAGTAGCTGTCACCTCTGGGCCGGATGCAGTGGCTGTGCCCGGTCTGCCGACGACATTGACAGTAACCTTGCTGAATCCAAGGCTGGACACATTGGAGACCACGGATTTGGTGCCACCAACTTTGGCTGCGGGAACAAATGCCATAATTAGCGTTTTGAGCAGTAGATTTCCGGTTTTGAATTCAGCCTCGGTATTTAATTTTGAGCGGGCACGCTTCCGGGTTAATGAAAATGTAGCGGGAGGAAATGCGGTCATCTATGTCACGCGAAGTGGCGGGCTTGATCAGAGCGTCACGGTGGATTACTCCATGGATTTACCTCCTCCGTTTGGTCAGTATAATCCGGTAAATACATTCCCTTTGCAGCCCGGTTCAGATTACGCCACTATCAACAGCGATTTTACACAGATTAGCGGCACGTTGACATTTGGTGCCGGGGTGACGGCTGTGCCGATTATAATTCCGATAAATAACGATGGGATAGTAGAATTTAATGAGGACATTAACCTACAACTATCTAACGCCAATGCCCCGCTTACGTTTAGTGCCAGCGGAACTCCTCCGTGGAGAGGGGCGGTTTTGGGTGAGATTACTAGCGCAACACTGACGATTCTATTCAATGACGAGTCGGCTGGTAGTGGAGATCGGACGTGGAACCAGCATAACAACCCTGGTTCAAATCCGCCCTTCCTGCAATACCCTGGCACGTCCGGCGGCACGAGCGACGGCGCGAATGGTAACGGCGGCACGGTCTACGCCATCGCCGAGCAGCCGGATGGCAAGGCCATTCTTGCCGGCAGTTTCATCTCGTTCGACTCGCATGCTTACAATCGCATCGTGCGCGTGTTGCCCAATGGTTATCAAGACACCACCTTCCTGGCCTCGCCTAACACTGGTGCGAATGACTTCATTGCGTCACTTGCCCTGCAGCCGGATGGCAAAATTATCATCGCGGGTAACTTCACTTCCTTCAACGGCAACAGCCGCGCGCACATCGCGCGCTTGAACACGGATGGAACCTTGGATGCCACCTTCAACCCCGGCTTCGGTGCCAATGGCATGATCTGGTCGGTCGCTTTGCAATCAAACGGTCAACTGGTCATCGGCGGGGAATTTTCCACCTTTAACACGAACAACGTGGTGGGCGTTGCGCGTCTGAATAGCGATGGCTCGGTGGATACCAGTTTCAATCCCGGCACCGGCCCGAACGGCACGGTCAATACCGTGGCGGTTGATTCCAGCGGCCGCGTCCTCATCGGCGGCGACTTTGATATCGTGGCCGGCATTAACGCCGGCGGCGTTGCCCGCTTGAACGTGGATGGTTCCCTGGACAGCACCTTCAACCCGGGCATCGGCACTTACAATCCGACCACGGGCAGCACCGACCCGATTTATTCCATTGCGTTGCAAGCGAACGGCCAGGTTTTGATCGGCGGCGGATTCTCCTATCTTGATTTGAACACCGCCAATGGTCTGGCGCGCTTGAATACCGACGGCACGGTGGATACGACCTTCAATTCCGGCACGGGAACTTACAACTCTGTTTCCGAATTTGCCGATACAATCTACACGCTCACCCTACAACCGGATGGTGCCATCCTTATTGGTGGTAACTTTCAAATGTTTAACCAGACCCGCCGCATTGGTCTGGCCCGGCTGTTTAGCGACGGCACGGTAGACACCAGCTTCATGGACACGGCCTACAATCAGTTCGCTGGCCTGGTCAATCATTACTTCGATAATAACGTATTGAATACCGCCTTGTATCCGCAGGGCAACCAGCGGAACTATGTTTATGCCATTGCATTGGAGGCGGGTGGAAATGTTCTGGTTGGCGGTGGCTTTCTTCGTATTGGCGGCGGAACTACCCGCGACGACATCCTGCCGCGGAGTAACGTTGCCCGCTTGATCGGCAACGGCACACCGGGACCGGGTAACATCCAGTTGTCCTATAGCAGCTATTCGGCGGATGAAAATGCCGGGCCAACTTACATTTCACTCGTTCGCACAAATGGAAATTTGGGGATAATATCCGCCACGTTTACCACCAACACGGCCGACCCGGGGCCTGGTGTAGCCGTTCCAGAATTAAGCTTCTCACTGGCCGCAGCTTACCGTAATCCGACTTGGGGAACGGCTTGGAATACTGCTTGGATGTATGACTTTGGATTGTATGGTCCGAATTATGCAACGACGCCGTTAACTTCTACAGCGGCTGATGTCAAAGTAAACATCATCAACAACACTAACATCACTGGCAACCTGACCGCCAATGTGGTTGTGACCAAGCCCAATGGCACGGACGTCTTCTTCCTCGGTGGTGAAAATATTCCGCTTGGTGCCGCGCTCGGTTCGCAGTCCAGCGCCCCGCTGACCATCATTGATGACAATGTCCGCTCTGGCGTGCTGGGTTTCAGTTCCATCGCTTACACCGTCGTGGAAAACCAGACGAACGCCGTCATCACGGTTGTCCGCACCAATGGCAGCGACGGCATCGTGACCGTGAAATACAAGACCGCCAACGGCACGGCCACAAACCAGATTGATTATCGCGGCGTGACCAACACGCTCAGCTTCGCCGGCGGCGTCACCACCCAGAGCTTCACGATTCCGCTTATCAACGGGGTGACGGTTCAGCCGGATCGCACGGTCAAGCTGACCTTGTTCAATGTCACCGGCGGTGCCACGCTCGGTCAGACGAACGCCACGCTGACCATCATCAACGACAATTACGCTTCCGGTCATTTGCGCTTCTCATCGGCTACTTACAGCGCCAATGAAAATGCCGGCTCGGCCATCATCACGGTCAACCGCGTCGGCGGCAGCAGCCAGACGATGGGTGTCACCGTTATCATCGCCGGCGGGACGGCGGTCAACGGCGTGAATTATACCGGCTCCACGAATGTGTTGAGTTGGAACAGCGGCGACGCCACGGCGCGGAACATCGTGGTGCCCGTGATTGCTGATGGCTTGGTCACCAGCGATTGGACAGTCAACCTGCGCCTGACCAATTCTCTGGTCAAGAATCTTGTCAACGCCACGCCTCTGTCCTTTGGCGGAACCAATGCTGTGCTGAATATTCTGAACACAGATTCCTATGGTCAAGTGCAGTTCAGCTCGCCCGTTTATTCCGTGAAAAAATACGGCGGCTTTGCGTTGATCCCCGTCTTGCGGGTCGGCGGCAGCTCGCAGTCCGTGACCGTCAATTATCATACCGTGGATGGATCCGCTTCCAGCGCGGGTAACTTGAACTTTGTCGCCACCAATAATACGCTTACCTTCAATGTGGGTGAAGTTAGCAAGTTTATCACCGTGCCGATCATTGATGATGGCACCGTGGATGGATTGCTATCCTTGACCGTGGTGTTGGACACACCGACGCCGATTCCTGGCATCCTCGGCAGCCCCAGCACGGCCACGTTGAACATCATTGACAGCGCGGCGGTGAACGAACCGCCCGGTTCCGAAGATGTCACTTACAACAGCACTGGTTTCAACAATTCGGTTTATGCCCTGGCCTTGCAGTCCAACAACAAGCTGCTGGTCGGTGGTGATTTCACGCAGGCCAACGGCGTGCCGCGCCAGCGCATCGCGCGCTTGAATGCGGACGGCTCGCTGGACACCAAGTTCTCGCTGCCTTCGTCGGTCTACGGCGCCAACGGTTCTGTGCGGGCGATTACCATCCAATCGGACGGCCGCATCGTGCTCGGCGGCTTCTTTACCAACTTCAACAGCATCGCCGCCCGCCGCATCACCCGTATCAATTACGACGGCACGATTGACAGCCTGTTCAACCCCGGTTCCGGCGCGGATAACCCGGTCTATGCCTTGCAGGAAACATTTGTCGGCAGCTTGAGCAAGCTGATGGTCGGCGGCAGTTTTGCGACCCTCGCCGGCGGCACCATCAATTGCATCGCCCGTTTGAACAACGACGGCACGCTGGACAGCACTTTCAATCCTGGTGTCGGCGCGAACGCCACGGTCTATGCGCTCGCCGTGCAGCCGACGGATGGCAAGGTGGTCATCGGTGGTGATTTTACCACCGTCAACGGCAACACGAATTGCAATCACATCGCGCGTCTGAACACGGACGGCTCGGTGGATACCACGTTCAATCCGGGCACTGGTGCCAGCGCCTCGGTGCGCGCCCTGGCCATCCAGCCGGACGGCAACATTTTGATCGGCGGTCTGTTCACCAACGTGAACGGTGTGGCGTTGAATCACATTGCCCGTCTGACCACCAGCGGCAGCGTGGACGGCACGTTCACGCCGGGTGTTGGCGCAAATGACGCGGTGTTCAGCATCGCCTTGCAAAGCGACCAGCGCATCATGCTCGGTGGCGAGTTCACCCATTGCAGCGGCGTCACCCGCAGCCGCATCACCCGCCTAAATCCCGACGGCACGGTGGATCCCACCATCAACTTCGGCACCGGCGCGAACAGCTTCGTGGCGGCCATGGTTATCCAGCAGGACACCATCTTTGGCTATCCGACGAATGTGCCGGATGAAAAAATCATCATCGGTGGTGGCTTCACGCAATATAACGGCAAGTCGCATCCGTATCTCGCCCGCATTAACGGCGGCTCCACCAGCGGCTCCGGCGAATTTGAATTCTCCGCCGTCGACTATCAGGTGAATGAACGCGGCACCAATGCCGTGATCACCGTCATCCGCAACGGCGGCACCAGCGGCACCAATGCCGCCGGCACGAGCGATGTCCTGGTTCCCTTCACCACCAGCGACGGTTCGGCCTTTGCGGGCGTAAATTATGCCAGTGTGGTCACCAACCTGGTTTTCCCCGTGGGTGAAGTGGTTCAGTCCGTTTTCATCCCGGTGATGGATGATAACGTAATCACTTCCAACTTGGTCGCCAACCTGACCTTGAACCCGCTGGTGAATTCGCAGATCGGCAACCAGCCGACCGCCACGCTGACCATTGTCAATGACGACAGCGCCATCAATTTCTCCGCCGCAACCTACACCGTTCCGAAGAACGTCATCAACGGTGTGGCGTCCATCAACGTCAAGCGTCTTGGTAGCACGAGCGGCACTTCCACGGTGACCTTTGCCACCACGCTCGGCGGCACGGCCTCCCCCGGCACGGATTATACTCCGGTCGGTCCCGCCACCGTGACGTTTGCGCCCGGGATTTCCAACGCCCTGGTCACCATTCCCATCAACAACAACGGCATTCCTCAAGGCAACCGCACGGTAAACCTGCAGCTTTCCAGCGTGTCTGGTTCGGCGCTTTACGCTCCGTCCAACGCCGTGCTGACCATCATTGACACCGTCAACGCCCCCGGCCAGTTGAGTTTCACCGCCACCAATTACAACATCACCGAAGGCGGCGGCGTGGGCTACACCAACGCCACCATCACCGTGCAGCGCTCGTTCGGTTCCGCTGGCGTGGTGTCGGTAAAATATTTCACCGCGGACGGCACGGCCACCGTCGGCACCAAATACGTTGCCACCAACGGCACGTTGTCCTTTGGCGATGGTGAAACGACCAAGTCGTTTGTGGTGAAAGTCGTCAACACGGCCACGGCGGAAGGACCGCAGTATTTGAACCTCGGTCTGACCAATGTCGGCGGCGGGGCAACCTTGCTGACGCCGACCAATGCCACCTTGACCATCATCAACACGAACGTCGGCCTGGCCTTTGCCTCGGCCACGAACACGTTCTCCGAGACCGGCGGCATCGTTTATTTCGGAACGCAAGACACGGTGTTCATCAGCGTGGTCCGGTTCAATAACACGAACGTCACTTCCACGGTGGATTACGCTACGGCAGATGGCACGGCGACCTCCAATCTGAACTACACCGTGACCGCTGGCACGTTGATGTTTAATCCGGGTGAGTCGGTCAAGACCATTCCCGTGCCGCTGCTGCACAACACCAATGTGACCGGCACGCTGTCGTTCACCATGAATCTTTCCAACCCCGGTTCTGGTGCGCAATTGACCGCGCCCAGCACGACGGTTATCCAGTTGCTGGATGCCGAGGCCGGCTTGAGTTTCTTCAGCCCGGCGACCAGTGTGTTGAAGACGGGTATTTACGCCATTCTGCCGGTGCTCAATTCCAATCCCTCGCTCGGTCCGGTCTCCGTGAACTACGCCACCGGCGGCGGCACGGCGGCGGCCGGTGTGGACTACACCCCGACCAGCGGCACGCTCGTCTTCACCAACGGCCAGGCGTTTAGTTTCATCCAAATTCCCATCCTGCCGAACAGCTTGGTGCAGAGCAACCAGACGTTCAACGTTACCTTGTCCAGTCCGACGGCGCCCGGCGTGCTCTCCGTGCCGTATGTTGAAACCGTCACCATCATCGAGACCAACACACCGCTCGGCCTGAATTATTTCAGCCCCATCACGATGAACGGCGACTGGGGTTCTTCCACCGTGGATAACAACCTCGGAGTTTTTGGATCTACCCCGGCTTGGTTTGCTTGGACGCCCACGAACAGCGGCGTGGTGGAGGTGGATACGATTGGCAGCGTCGATGACGTGATCGGCGTGACCAATTTGTCCACGATCATGACCGTTTATACCGGCACAAACTTTTCCACGCTCAACCAAGTGGCGGCGAATGCCGGCATCTATCCGAACTTCCTGCAAAGTTATCCGAACTATCAGCAGAACTACGACGGCCAAAACGTCTACAATACGAATGCAATTATTTCCGGATTGGGTGGCGGTTTTGGCGGTGGCTTCGGCGGTAACACCAACGGCATACCCTATGCCTATTCCTTTTCGGGCAGCTATATTCAACCGTTTGCTGGTCCGAGTCAGGTGCGTTTCAATGCTACGGCTGGTAAGACATATTATATCAAAGTTCAGACTTCCTCTTCGCTCCTGAGTTATGTCACTGCATTTGATTTTCGTAATTTTGCCAATTCTTCTAGCATCAATTCTTTTAGCACTACCTACAGTCCTTATGGCGGGCAGGTGAAATTGAGTTGGGCGCTGCACCCGTCGGGCGTGTTCCGGTTCGCCACCGAGCAGGTGGACATGAGCGGGTTGAACTACTCCAACGGAATTCCCATGTTGCTTTACAAGGTGGCCGAAACCGAAGGCAGTCGCCGTCATCGTGGACCTTACTCTGGCACTGCCAACCAGCAACTCACTACCTACAACGGCACGATGTTCCTGGGAAATAATAAATTCCAATACATCTTTGATGTTCCGGGCCTGCTGGTTTCAGTCACCCGCGTCGCTGGTTCCACCGGCCGTGTGAAAGTCGGCTACACCACGGCAGACGTTCCGGCCAATTCAACCTTGCTGGGAGCTGATGGAAATCTCTTCAACGGGGATGTGGTGGCGAGAGCCAGCATCGATTACACGCCGGTCAGCGGGGTGCTGACCTTTGATGATACGGAAATGACGAAGACCATTTTCGTTCCAGTAATTGACGATGGCATAGCGGCGCAGCCAAACCGTTGCTTCTTCATCCAGTTGACCAATGCCGTGCTGGATGCGAGTGAAGGTAACTTCGTGCAGCCGCCGCGTCTGGACAACACTTTCAGCACCGCGCTGGTGCGGATTCTCGACGCCGATGTCAACCCGCAAGGTTCGACCTACCGTCAAGTAGTGTCCTTCACAAACTTTATTGACCCGATTACGCTGCAACCGACCAATGTTGCTGTTACCAATAACATTGTTTCAAACTTGCCGACCAATGGCGTTTATAACTTCCAGAAGGCGCATTACCGCGTCACCCGCGACATCTCGGATTTCTGGGGCTCGACGCCGATTACACTTTACGTAGTCCGCACCGGCACCAACAACGCCGCTTCGCCGACAATTCATTGGCGCGTGAACAATTACTACCTGCAACGCAACGGTGCCGATGAGCGAAATGGTTACTTCCCGCTGCAACCCGGTTCTGATTACGCCACGCCCACGCCGGTGGTCGCAGGAAATATCAATGGCCTCGTGCCGGACTTTGACTTCAATGGCAATTACAGCGGCACCATCAGCTTCCCAGCTGGCAACGGGGCTTTTGACCCGCAGGCGATTACGTTCTCCGTCAATAACAACGGCCTGCAGCAGTTCAACGAAGACTTCACCATCAGTCTTTACGAAGAAGATTCCAACGGTGGAACGCATCCCGTGGGCATGATTGACCAGACCACGGTGACAATTTTGTCCGACGACAATCATCCGCCAGCGGGTTCCGTGGACGAATATCACAACGCCGATTTCAGCTACAACATGGCCGGACCGGTTCCGACCTCACCGCCGCAGATGAGCCACCCGGGCACGGACGGCGAAGTTCTCGGCCTCGCCATCCAACCAGATGACAAAACGATTCTCGTCGGCGACTTTTTCACCTACGATCAGGCGGGGCGCAACTATATCGCCCGCGCCAATCCGGATGGTTCGCTCGACGGTTCATTCAACCCCGGCTCCGGCCCGAACAACTTCATCAATTGCATCGCGCTGAACGCGAACTATGAATCGTTCATCGGCGGCGCGTTCTCATCCTACAACGGCGTCCTGCGCAACGGCATCGCACTGGTCACCACTAACGGCACGTTGGATAACGCCTTCAACCCCGGACTTGGTTTCAACGGCACGGTTTATTCGCTCGCGTTCCAAACTAATGGTGAGTTGCTCGTCGGCGGTGATTTCACTTCCTACAACGGAACCGCGCGTCGTTACCTCGCTTTGCTCAAAGCGGATGGTTCGCTTGACACTTCCTTTGACCCCGGCACGAACTTGAACGCGGCGGTCTATGCCATTGGCGTTCAGTCGAGCGGTCAGGTTGTCATTGGTGGTGACTTCGTGGCTGTCGGCGGCATCAGTGGCCAGGACCACCTCGCCCGGCTGAATCCGGATGGCTCGTTTGACCCGAGCTTTGATCCGGGGTCCGGTGCCAACGCGTCGGTATTCACAATCGGCGTCCAACCCGATGGCAAGGTTTTGATTGGCGGCCAGTTCTCGCAATTCAACGGCGCGGCGGCGAACAACATCGCCCGTATCACGGCCAACGGCTTTACCGACCCGCAATTCTTTGCCGGCGTCGGCGTGGATGGCCCAGTTTATAACATCACCGTTGCCACCAACCAGATTTTCTCAACCACCAACAAATCACTTGTGGTTCAGACGAACTTTACCATATACGTCGGCGGCGGATTCAACAGCTTCAACGGCACGCGGCGTCTGGGCTTCACGCGTTTGAATGCGGATGGCACGGTGGACACCACCTTCCTGGACACGGCTTATAACCAGTTCGCTGGCTTGCCGCGGTTGCGCTACAGCGACCCGGTCGGCACCGTGCTCGCGTCTGCGCTTCAAAGCGACGGCAACGTGATGATTGCCGGCAGCTTCGGGCGGGTTGGCGGCGGCCAGTCGGATGACGTAGAGGTGCGTCCGGAAAGCACAGACACCAACAACGTCCTGCTTGCCTTCAGCACCTTCTCCGGCAACAACGGCGGGTTTGCACTCGCTCAAAAAACTCGCAATGGCATTCGCAATCGCAGCAACATCGCTCGATTGATTGGCGGCGCGACGCCTGGACCGGGCAACATCGCCCTTTTGAACAGCAGTTACTCCATCAACAAGAGCCAGTCGCCGATGTATGTCAGCTTGGTTCGCACCAACGGCAGCCTTGGACCAGCATCCGCCGCCTTCTCGGTTTTGTCCGGCCTCGCGCAAAGCGGGCAGGACTACAATTACGCTGGTTTCAATCCGCTCTATTGGATTTCCTGGAGTTACTTCTTGTTGCCTGATGGTCGCATGCACAGCGACGGCTTTGCGGGCACGAATGGTTATGTCTATGACGTGTATGGTCGGTTCATCTCTGGCCAAACCGAGCAATCCGTGCTGGTCAACATTTTTGAAACAACCAACTCGTTCAATAATCTGACTGCGCAATTCCAACTGGCAAATCCTGTGGACGCCGACCAATTCTACCTCGGTGGTGAAAACGTTCCGCTCGGCGTCGCGCTGGGCGAATCCATTGCGCCGTTCACCATCATTGACGACCATCATAACTCCGGCACGTTTGGTTTTGCCTCGGCGAACTTCATCGGCAACGGTCAGAGCGCGACCATCTCCGTCGCGCGCACCAACGGCAGTTATGGCATCGTGTATTTGAGTTACACAACCACAACGAACGGCAGCACGGCGATCTTGAACAGCGACTATCTTGCCAGCAGCGGCACGATGACCTTCCAGCCTTCGGACACGAACCACACATTCAACGTCGTTATCCTGAACACGAACTCCATCAGCGCGACGGAAAAACTGGTCAACCTGAACCTGTTCGGCCTCAACCCGCCGGTCAACGGCCTCGCCGCGCTCGGCACCACCAACGCCGTGTTGCGCATCATCAACCCGAACTTCCAAGGCTTTGTCAACCTGACGACCAACTCCTATCCGGCGAACCTGAGCGCCGGCACGGCCACCATCACCGTCACGCGCAACGTCGGTAGCAAAGGCACGCTCACCGTTCAGTGCGCCTCGACCAACGGCACAGCCATCAACGGCGTGGATTACATCGGCTTCACCAACACGCTAACGTGGAACAATGGCGACGTTACCCCGCGCACCATCACCATCCCGCTGCTCAACAGCGGTGTCATTGGTGCGGGCAAACAGTTCGGCATCGCGCTTTATAATCCGACCCTGAACGCGGTCAGCACGCCGTCGCTCTTTGCGGCGAACGGCACGACGAACGCCACCGTGTTCATCAACAACGACAACAGCTACGGCTCGTTCCAGTTCAGTTCGCCGACCTATCTCGTGAATGAAAACGGCGGTTACTCGACCGTCACCGTTATCCGCACCGGCGGCACGAACGGCTCGGCCACCGTTCACTTTGCGACGGCCGATGCGACGGCCTTTGCCGCGACCAATTACATTGGCACGAACGGGACGCTGTCGTTCACGCCCGGCCAGCTTGCCGCCACGATTAACATTCCGATCTTGAATGACGGCGTGGTGAATCCGCCGGCCAATGCGTTCTTCTTCACCGTCGCCCTGTCGGCTCCGAGCGCCGGGGCTACGCTCGGCGCGTTGACCGCGGCCAACAATTACATCGTGGATGCCTTGAGCTACAACCGTCCGCCGGGTTCGCCCGATACGTCGTTCAACACCGGTGCGGGCATGAATGCGGATGTTTATGCGCTGGCCTTGCAATCAAGCGGCAAGATCATTGCCGGTGGTAACTTCACCATCGTCAACGGCGTGCCGGAAAATTATCTCGCCCGCCTGAACACCGATGGCACGTTGGATCGCTCCGGCTTCCTCTACGGCCTGTCCGGGGCGAGCGGCGCGGTGTATGCGCTCGTCAACCAGAGCGACGACCAGTTGCTCGTCGGCGGCACGTTCACGAATTTCAACGGCACGATTCTCAACCACATCGCCCGCCTCAACACGGACGGCTCGCTGGACAGCAGCTTCAATCCGGGCGCCGGCGCGGATGGCACGGTGTATTCCATCGCGGAAACATTCATCGGTGGCAACCGCAAGATTTACGCAGCCGGTTCCTTCGGCCGCATGAACGGCATTGCAAGTGCGTTCGTCGCGCGGTTGAACAACAATGGCACGGTGGATTCCACTTTCAACACCGGCTCCGGTCCGAACGCAACCGTGTATGCCGTGGCGGTGTATCCGACCAACTCGGTGTTCGCGGGCAAGGTGCTTATCGGTGGTGCGTTCACGAACGTGAACAACACGGCTGCCGGTCACATCGCCCGCTTGAACGCGGACGGCTCGCTGGACGCCACTTTCAACCTGAATATCGCGGCGGGTGCCGGCGATATCGTCCGCTCGCTCGCCATCCAGAGCGACGGCAAGGTGGTCGTCGGTGGTGACTTCACCAATTTCAACGGCGTGGCTTTGAATCACATTGCCCGCTTGAATAATAACGGCACGTTGGATTCAGCCTTCACTACGGGGCTCGGCCTGGGTGCCAACGCCACGGTCAGCGCGCTGACTATCCAGACGGACAACCGCATCGTGGTCGTCGGCCAGTTCACCACGGCCAACGGCGTGACCCGCAACCGCATCACGCGCCTGTTGTCCAGCGGCGTGGTGGATCCGACCATCAATTTCGGCGACGGTGCCAACGGCGCGGTCAACGCCGTGGTCATCCAGCCGGCGGATCAGATGATCGTCATCGGCGGCAGCTTCACGCAATACAACGACCAGCCGAACAACCACATCGCCCGCATCTACGGCGGCTCGACGACCGGCTCCGGCCAGTTCACCTTCACCGCTGCGAATTATCAGGTGGATGAAAACGGTGTGCAGGCCATCATCGGCGTCCGCCGCGTGGGCGGCACGAGCGGCACGAACGCGGACGGTTCCGGCTCGGTCTCGGTGAATTTCGCCACGTTGGCCGGCACGGCCGTGCCAAATGTGAATTACACCAATGTGAGCCAGACCATTCTGTTCCCGCCGGGTGAAGTGTTGAAATTTATCTCCGTGCCGGTGCGTGACGACTCGAACGCCACGCCGGATTTGACGGTGAACCTGGCCTTGTCCAGCCCGACCCCGCCCGCCGGCCTCGGCGATCAGGCGAACGCGCTGTTGACCATCATCAACGATGACAGCGGCGTGAGCTTCGGCTCGGCGAGCTACTCGGTGCCGAAAAACATCCTGACCGGCTTCGGCACGGTGCACGTCCTGCGCCAGGGTTCCGCGAGCGGTAGTTGCTCGGTGAACGTTTACACGGCCACGAACGGCACGGCGGTGACGAACATTGATTATTACGCGACGAACGTGCTGGTCACCTTTGCCGCTGGCCAGACGGATCTCGTTGTGCAAGTTCCGATCATCAACAACTTGTTGCCGCAGGGCAACCGCACCGTGGTGTTCGGTATGAGCAATGTTGTCAACTCGCTGTTCGCGCAGCCGACCAACACGACCCTGACCATCATTGACACGGTGGTCGCGCCCGGCCAGTTGAGCTTTGCGGCGACGAACTTCAGCGCCAATGCCAATGCCGGCAACGCCACCATCACCGTCATCCGTGGCAGCGGCAATTCCGGCAACGTCTCGGTCGGTTACTCGACGCTGCCAGGAACCGCCGCACCGGGCGTGAACTACACACCGGTCACCGGCACGGTCACCTTCAACGACGGTCAGACCAACGCCACGTTTACCGTGCCGTTGCTCGCCAACAACGTCGCCACCGGCCCGGTCAATCTCACGGTGCAGTTGGCCACCCCGACCGGCGGTGCCTCGCTCATCAACCCGACCAACGCAATTTTGACGATCATCAACACCAACGTGGTGGTGGCGTTCGCACTGGCGACCAACACGTTCGCGGAAACGGCCGGTGCCGTTCCGGTCACCGTGACGCGCTATAATAACACCAACGGCACGTCCACGGTGAAATACGCCACGGCCAACGGCACGGCTCTCTCGAACGCCAACTACACCGCCGCCAGCGGCACGCTGACCTTCAACCCCGGCGAGGCGTCGAAGACGATTGCCGTGACGCTGCTGCATAACACGAATTACAACGGCACGGTGAACTTCACCGTCAACCTCTCGAACCCCGGTCTGTCTGTTCAGATTGGTTCGCCGAGTTCGACGGTCGTTCAGATCACCGATGCGGAAGCGGGCTTGAGCTTCACGAACTCCGCACTGAGCGTGGCCAAGAACGCCGGCAGCATTTTGGTGGCGGTCGTGTGTGCAAACACCAACGTTGAGCCGGTGATCGTGAACTCCAACACCGTTCCGCTCTCCGTGAATTACTTCACTGCCAACGGCACGGCGCTGGCTGGCACGGATTACAGCGCCGTCACCGGCACGCTGACATTTACGAATGGCACCGGCACGAATTATTTCTCCGTGCCGATCATCAACAACGGCGCGGTGGCGGGCGACAAGGCCTTCTCCGTCATCCTGACGAATCCGACCGCGCCCGGCGTCCTCATCGCCCCGAGCACGGCCACGATCACCATCATTGACAGCAACACCGGCCTGAAATTCTCCGCCCTGACTTACACCATCGCCAAGAGCGGCGGCGCGGCGAACATCACGGTGGTGCGCACGGACAACACCAACGTCACCTCCACTGTCAATTACACTGCCACCAACGGCACGGCGGTCAACGGCCTGAACTTCACCGCCGTCAGCGGCACGCTCACCTTCAGCAACGGCGTGACCAGTCAGTCGTTCGCTGTGCCGGTGAATGACACCACGGTGGTCCAGCCCGACCTCACCGTGCTGCTGCAATTGTCCGGCGCGGTCAACGGCACGCTCATTTCGCCGAGCGCCGCCACGCTGACTATCCATGATGACACCGGCAGTTACGTGATTCCGGCCGGATCGCAGATGGTCACCAACTTCTCTTCGCTGGTGAACTACACGAACGGCGTCATCGGTTCCAATGACACGGTCACGCTCCTGTTCGCCTTCCGCGATGCCGGCGGCACGAACGTGAACAACCTCATCGCCACGCTGCTGAACACCAATGGCGTCACGCCGGCCGCACCGGCCACTACGAACTACGGCCCGCTCATCTATCGCGGCCACTCCGTCTCACGCCCGTTCACGTTCACCGCGCACGGCACGAACAACCAGCAGATTACCGCCACGTTCAACCTGTTTGAGAACAACACGAACAACAAGATCGGCACGGCGATCTTTGGCTACACGCTCGGCACTTACACCACCAGCTGGAGCAACAGCGCGGCGATCATCATCAACGACAACACCAACGCCTCGCCGTATCCGTCCATCATCAATGTCACGGGCGTCGGTGGCTCGCTGGTCAAGGCCACGGTCACTTTGAACCGCCTGGTGCACACCTCGCCGTCTGACGTGGACGCGCTGGTCGTCGCGCCGTCCGGCTTGAACACGCTGGTCATGGCGCATGTCGGCGGCCAGAGCTACGTCACCAACGTGGTGCTGACTTTTGACGACGCGGCGACCAACACCATGACGCACGGCGGTGCGGCGGTGACGGGCACGAACAAACCCTCGGCGATTTTGCCGGTGCGGAATTTCCCCTGATGCCGCGGCGAAACTTTGAACGAGAGATTTTATGAGCAAGACATTTTTCAAGATGAGCCTCGCAGTGCTGGCGGCGGTCGGCCTCGCCAGCCAGGCCGGTGCGGTGGTCACGGGCACGACGACGTTGTCCGGCCACGTGCCAAAGGTAGTTTCGGTATTGACCTCGACCGGACGGCTGGCGGGCACGAACCAGTTGCACCTCGCCATCGGTCTGCCGCTGCGTAATCAGGACGGTTTGAAGGCGCTGCTCGCGCAAAGCCATGATCCGGCCAGTCCGAATTACCATCATTTCTTGAGTGCGGATGAATTCACCGCGCAGTTCGGCCCGACGGAGTCGGATTATCAGGCCGTGGTGAATTACGCGCAGGCCAACGGCTTCGCCATTTCCGCCCGTCATTCCAACCGCATGCTCGTTGAAGTGGATGCGGCGGCGACGAATGTTGAACGCGCCTTCAACGTGAGCTTTCGCACCTATAATCATCCCACGGAAGGCCGCCAGTTTTTTGCCCCGGACAAGGAGCCTTCCGTGCCGGCGAATCTTTCCGTGCTCGATATCGGCGGCCTGAATAATTATTCCCGCCCGCACACCCGCATCAAAACCCCGACCGCCAAAGTGACAGCGGCAACGGTCAAGAATGGTTCCGGCCCGTTTGGTTCCTATCGCGGCAATGACTTTCGCGCCGCCTACGCCGCCGGCACCACGCTGACGGGTGCGGGTCAAAAAGTGGCGCTCGTCCAGTTCGACGGTTATCTCGCCAGCGACATCGCTTTGTATGAATCCCGCGCCGGTTTGCCGACGGTGGCGCTTACCAACATATTGCTACAAGGATTTTCCGGATTTCCGGTCTACACCAGTTTTCAGGATGAGGTGACGCTGGACATCGAGATGGCAGTTGCCATGGCGCCCGGTCTGAGCCAGGTCATGGTTTACGAAGGCGACCCGAACCAGTTCAATCCCGTTATCGTCCTGAATCGCATCGCTACCGACAATGCCGCGCGCCAGATTAGCTGCTCGTGGGGTTGGACCGGCGGGCCGAACGGAACCATTGACCAGATTTTCATCCAGATGATTTTGCAGGGGCAGACCTTCTTTGATGCTTCCGGCGATGTGGATGCTTTTCTGCCGCCGGGCGCTTCCGGTTCCGCACCCGGTTCCGTGGACGACCCGAATTCTTTCAATGCGCCGTCCGACAACCCGTATATCACGCAGGTCGGCGGCACCACGCTTTCAACTGCCGGGCCCGGCGGTGCGCGCACGTCGGAAAAAGTTTGGAACTGGGGTTTACTTGACCCGGTCAATTTGGATGGCATCGGCAGCAGCGGCGGCATCAGCGGTTACTATCCCATTCCGACTTGGCAGCAGGGCATGAATATGGCCACCAACTTGGGATCTACGACCTTCCGCAGCCTGCCCGACGTGGCGATGACGGGTGATAACGTGGATGTGGTGGTGAATGGGGTTGAGCAAAATTTCGGCGGAACCAGTTGCGCCTCGCCGCTGTGGGCCGGCTTCATGGCGCTCGTCAACCAGCAGGCCAGCTTGAACGGACGTTCGGCCATCGGCTTCCTCAACCCGGCGCTTTACACGCTCGGCAAGAGCGCAAGCTACACCAATTATTTTTACGACATCACCATCGGCAACAACACCTGGTCGCAAAGCCCCGCGAATTTTCCCGCGGTTCCCGGTTATGATCTGGCGACCGGTTGGGGCACGCCGCAAGGCACGAACCTCATCAACGCGCTAGCCGCCACCGGCGTTTTGACCAACGGTGGGGGCGGCAATGCCAACGTCATCATCTCGGCACCAATCGCGCCCTGGGGCAGCACGCTTTCCGCGATCAACGGCAGCAACCCGAACGGTGACTGGTTCCTCTTCATCCAGGACGACAAGGCACTGGACGTCGGCATGATCAACAACGGCTGGTCGGTCACGCTTACCACCGCCAACCCCGTCGGCTACGCGGCGGACAGCCAGATTTATGCCTCCGCGACCAACATCTTCGTTGCGCCCGGCACCAACTTTAGCCTCACGCTTTGCGTCACCAACTACGGACCGTCGATTGCGACCAATGTTTACGTGACGGACACGCTGCCCGGCACCGGCGTTTCGCTGACCTCGTCCAATACCACCCTCGGCACGGTCAGCCGCGTTGGGGCCACGCTCACTTGGACGCTCGGCAATCTCGCCGTCAATGCCGGTGGCAAATTGACCTTGAATTTTGCCGCAGTCACTGCCGGCACATATCTCAACTACCCGAGTGTCGGTTCCACGACCTATGATCCGAATCAGGACGATGACGTCGTTGCCACCGCCATCACCGTCGGCGTGGTCAGTCCGCCGGTGTTCACGGTCACGAACAATGTGTTGGGCCAGTTCACCTTCAACCTTTCCGGCGCGCCCGGCACGAGCGTGATCATTCAGGCATCCACCAATTTGTTCAACTGGGTTCCGATTTATACGAACGTCTCGCCGTTCTCGTTCACGGATTCCAACTCCACCAATTATCCGTATCGCTTCTATCGCGCCGTCACCGGCCCTTGATTGAAATGAAACTCGTTGGCTTGACCGGCGGCGTGGGGATGGGCAAATCCACCGCCGCCGGTTTTCTGTTGCAGCTTGGCGCGCGCGTCACCGACACCGACGAAATCGCACACGACCTCGTCCGCCCCGGGCAGCCCGCGCTCGCGGAGATTGAAAAGGAATTCGGCCAAAAAATTCTCGCCGCCGATGGCTCGCTGAATCGCCGGGCGCTCGCCGACGTTGTTTTTAACGACGAAGCCGCCCGCAAAAAACTCGAGGCCATTTTGCATCCGCGCATCCGCGAACGCTGGCAGTCGCAGGTCGCGGCGTGGCGCAGCGAAGGTTGCCCGCTCGCCGTGGTGGTCATTCCGTTATTGTTCGAGACGCAGGCGGAGCATGCCTTTGACAAAATCATCTGCGTCGCCTGTTCGCCCGCTTCCCAGCGCGAACGGCTGGCTGCGCGCGGTTGGTCGCCGGTAGATATGGCCCGTCGCCTGGCCGCGCAACTGCCGGTGGAAGCAAAACTGGCGCGTGCCCATTTTGTGGTCTGGACGGAAGGCTTGCCGGATGCATCCCGTCGCCAGATTGTTGAAATCATTGGTAAAATTTGAGATTTTGCCTGTCCCCAGCGTGTAACCACATCTGGTGACAAGCCACCAGCCGGGGATGTGTTAAGCTTTTGTCGTTGGAAGTAGTGACTCCAGCAAAAATTTAAGTGTTGTTTTAAGAGGCCGGAGTAGTGTCCGGCCTCTTTTCTTTTCCCCCAAGCTTTCCGTTGCCCGGATCAGTTGGTTTGACCCAAGGAGTAGAACAGATTGACGCCGAAAAACTTCCCGCTCACACTCACTGCCGTTCGTTGGCCTTGCCGCGATTTGGTGGGTAGGAAGTGGCAACCCAATGAAAACCAATCCAGTCACCAATCAATCCTCAACCCCGATTCATGGCTAATTCCAAACGCATCCCCACTGATGGTGGATCTGCTCTGATTCAAACTCCCTTTGCCGCGCTTGCCAGCGAAGGTCTTCCGCCCGCGCCAGAAAATGCACCGGCGGATTCCGCGCCCCCAGCGAAACCGCCAAAAAAAAATCGCGGTCGGGTGGACATTTTGCGCGTGAAGGCCGGGCGCGGCGGCAAGACGGTGACGGTGGTGAAAAATTTTGTCGGCATCGGGTTGCCGGAAAAAGAGCAGCTGGCCAAGGCCATGCAGCGCGCCTGTGGCACTGGCGGCACCGTGAAGAACGGTCAGATTGAGATTCAGGGCGACCAGCGGGCGGAGGTTGCGCGCATTCTGACGGCAGCAAACTTTCAGCCCGTGTTTGCCGGCGGGTAGGCTACAGGAACTAGCTTCTGAATATTTTACGCTTTGGCATTGCTTTACCGCGCCGCGAGGAAAAGACTCTATTAATTTTTAACTGTTATGTTGCTCACCAGAGATGAATTGCGCAGCCTCGTCGAATTAACCCATCAGTCCCCGCACTCGCTGCTCGGCATGCAGCCACTCGGCGACAATTCCGGCGTCGTCGTCCGTGCGTTGTTGCCCGATGCAAAAAAAGTTGAAGTCCAGCCGGTGCATGAAAAGGACAAACCCAAGTTTGAACTGAAGCGGATTCCCAGCACCGATGTTTTCGAAGGCGAAACCAAGCTGGCACATGCCGTCTATGCCTATGACCTCGTCATCACCACGCACGACGGCCAAACTCGCCGCACGCGCGATGCGTATTCTTTTCTCCCGACGTTGAGCGAAGCGGATTTATTTTTATTCGGCAAAGGCGATGAGCGGAAAATTTACGACAAACTCGGCGCACAACTCCGCACGATTGACGGCGTCCACGGCACGAGCTTCGCGGTCTGGGCGCCGAACGCGCAGCGCATCAGCGTCGTCGGCGATTTTAATGGTTGGGATGGCCGCTTCCACACGATGCGTCTGCTCGGCGCGTCCGGTGTGTGGGAAATTTTCATTCCCGGCGTGGGGCAGGGGGCGCATTACAAATTCGAGATTCGCGACGCGCATGGCCACGTCAAATTAAACACCGATCCGTTTGGTTTCTTTTTTGAAGTCGCGCCCAAACAGGCGGCTATTGTTTGGGACACAAAAAAATTCAAGTGGTCAGACGACGCGTGGTTGAAGAAACGCCGTGAACGCGACGCACTCCGTTCCCCGATGAGCGTCTATGAAATGCACCTCGGCTCTTGGCAGAAAAAAAACGCCACTGAATCGTGGAGCTACCGCGAACTCGCCGTGCCGCTCGTCGGCTACATGCAGCGCATGGGCTTCACGCATGTGGAATTCATGCCGCCGGCGGAACACGCATTTTATCCCTCGTGGGGCTATCAAGTCACCGGATTTTTTGCGCCGACGAGCCGCTTCGGCACGCCGGAAGATTTTCAATTCCTCGTCAACGCCCTGCACGAAGCCGGCATCGGCGT
>CAIKKJ010000042.1 GCA_903827955.1 uncultured Verrucomicrobia subdivision 3 bacterium | reverse complement strand
CATCAGCGGCACGCCGACGATTACGGTTACGCCGAATGAGCCCAGCACTTGGAATGTCGCCAACACGCCGGCCAGCACGACGATGTTTGGAACGCGTGACTGGACGGTCAACAGTTCCGGAGCCGGCAACACGGCGACTATCACGGTGGATGGAACAAGCTTTTCGCCGACCGGGGCAGCGCGAGTTGAAGTTTTTGATGGCACGGCAACGGCAGCTTACACGCCGACATTTGTTTCTCCCAACTACACGGCAACGGTAATCGCTTTGGCCTCGGGCAACAACGAAGTAGCGCTCGGCGATCTGGCTTGCTCCGCGCCGACGACACCCACGTTTGATACCGTCACCGCGCCGGGTTGCAGTCCTATTTCCGTGATCTGGAATGCTGCGAGCGGCGCGACAACGTATGATCTCTTCCGCAAGGTGAGCGGCGGTTCATATCCGGCGGTTCCGGTCGCGGCTGGATTGACTACTACCAATTACAGTGATTCTGATGTCACAAATGCCGTCACCTATGTTTATCAGGTCAAAGCCTATTCTGCTTGCGGCGCAACCAGTTTGTCGGCGGACAGCACAGGTGCAACTGCCACGACCGCGCCATTCATCACCAGCAACCCGGTTGGGTATCTTGGCTATGAAGGATTCCCCGGAACCTTCACGGTGGGTGCGCGTGGCGATGGATTAACTTATCAGTGGCAGGTGAACAAAGGTTCCGGTTTCGTGAACGTGGACGCTGGCGGTGCAGATGGCACGGGTGGCACCACAGCAACTTTCACGACCGTAAACGCCACAACGGGGATGAATAGCTACCAATATCGCTGCCTGGTCAGTGGCACTTGTTCGCCGGCGGCAACTTCCGTTGCGGCAACATTGACGCTCGGCACGCAATTCCGCAGTCTTGCCACCGGTAGTTGGGCGGCCAATACCTCCTGGCAACTTTCTGCGGATGGTTCTACTTGGGTCAATGCGCCAACAGGTGTTTATCCCGGCGTAACTGCGGGACATACCGATACCGTTCGGGTGCAAGCTACGCATGTGATCACCGTCCCTGTTACCACCACGGTCAGTGCGGGTGCAGTTACGATTGATTCGACTGGGAAAATCTCGCTCGGCGACCAAACTAGCGGCACCGATGCGAATACGGTCATTCAAATCGCGGGCAACTTTGTCAACAACGGCGCGATTACTTCGGGCCAGGGCAGTGGCAACAAGATTGTCTTTAACGGCACCACGACTTGGACCGGGTCAGGCGATCTCACGGCTGGAAATCAGGGTAAGATGGGATTCACGGTCAATACGGGCGCTACCCTTAACCTGTCCGTTGATGTCACGATTCGTAATAGCACCGGCAATGCGGTCTTCACTATCAACGGCATCTTCAATGCCGGCACGCACTTCATGCGGCAGGTGACGGCTTCCGGCGCTAGCAGCGCGTCGTTGATTGTTGGTCCTGGCGCTACGATTGAGACTGCCAATGCGGGCGGTCTCGGCAGCGTAAGCCAGGTGACGACCGGATTATTCCAGTCGCCGTTCGGAACGATTACAATTGATCCTTCCGCCAATTTTATCTTCGACGGCACGGTCAACCAGACGGCTACCGCCACGGCCACGAATAACGGCCCCAGCACGGTGCTTTCAGCGGCGAACAACGTCACCATCCGTAACACCGGTTCTGCTGGGAATAACACGGTCACCATGGGAGCCACCAGCATCAGCGGCGCTCTCTATGTCCAAAACGGATTGGTTTCCTTTGGCAGCACCACGAGCAGCACGGCGGGTGCGCTGACCTTCGACGGCTCCACTTATCAGAGCACCGGCACTTGGGGTAACACTGGTTCAGCGGCGTCAAACACGGATGCGACACATTTCGCCGGCACCGGCTATGTGACTGTGAGCGGCCCGATCGCCGTGACGAGTTCTACGCAGTTTCGGTCACACATCAGCGGCAACTGGAATGTGGCCGGCACTTGGGAAGGCTCGGCGGACGGTGGCGCGACTTGGAGCGCAATCCTGACAGGCTTCACTCCTGGCAGCACACCCGGCAGCATACACAAAGTTTATGTGCAAGCCGGACACACCGTGACGTTGACTGAGAATGAATCTTGCAACGACCTCAATATGTCCGTTGGAACCACCGGTTCAACAACGGGTAGCGGTGGCGGCAAAGTTGCCTGCGTCACTTACACCTTGTCCGTGAATGGTCAATTGCGTGGCTATTGGGCACCGGTCAGCACGACCCCGGGAACCGATCAACCAGCTGGTTCATCTTTCGATCCCTTCACCAAGACGGACATCGGGGGCAAAATCAAATTTGTCGGGTCTGGTCGCGTCATTCTCGCTGCCGGTCAATGGGGCAGTTATAACATCACCGCCACGCCTCTTAGTCCGGGTGGAGCGGCGGACTGGGAATTTGCGCTGATGCCGGGTCAGACGGCGACGAACCTTTCGTCCTTCCGTCCGGCAAATGTCGTGATCGATTCCGGCACAACACTGGATATTGGTTCCAGCATCATTGGCGCCTGTGGGAATGGCGGACTAGGCGTCGGCACTGGCGGTGCAGGCAACATCACCATCAGCAACGGTGCGACCTTGATTTCTTCTGGCACGGGCGTCATTTCGCGCCGGACTTCGACGGCCTCCTCCGGAGCCATCGGCACGTTTGCAAATCAAGGCTCGCTTAAACTCTCCGGCGCGGCTCCGATGATTGCGGCCGCCGCCTACGATTTCTCCGGCGGAACGGTCGAATACACTGGCGGAAGCCAAACCCTGCTGGTCAAAGATACCGGAACGAGCGGGCCGCAAACCGACCCGACGAATTACAATAACGTGACTTTGAGCGGCACCGGAGTCAAAACCACACCGTTGAATACATGGGTCAGTGGCACTCTGAATGTCTCGTCCGGCACGATGCTGGACTTCAGCAGCAAAACTATTACCGCCTCCAGTGCGTCGACTTTGAATGGCGCGTTGCTGATGCAAGTTACTCGCACCGGCGCGAACACATTTACCGGATCTCAATTGATTCAAACTGCTGGCACGCTCACTTATGGTGGTGCATTGACCGTCACTAATACCGGAAGCGCAGTGCAACCGGGCGAAAGCATTCCGCTGTTCAACAGCACTGGCGGATATGGTGGCACCTTTGGCTCCATCGCCTTCTCGCCGCTGGCGTCAGGTTTGGCCGCTAGCATCTCAAGTGGCAACCTGACTATTGCCTGCGACGGCACTCTCTCAGCCAGCGCGGCGGCGAACACAAGCATATGCTTTGGCAGCAGTTATTCCTTGGGCGGCTCAGCCAGCGGCGGCGGCGGCGGCTACACATATAGCTGGACTTCCACGCCGGCGGGATTCACTTCCTCCAGCGCGAATCCTTCCGTCAGTCCTACAGCCACGACCACTTATAACCTCACCGTCACGGACGCTAACGGTTGCACCGCCGTCGCCTCGGTCACGGTCACGGCGAATCCGTCGCCAACCATCGCTTTGGGCAGCAGTCCTTCGGTGATTTATGGTTCGCCCAGCGCCAACCTGCCTTACACCGGCACAACCGGCAGCCCGAACCAATACAGCATCATCTATGACGCCGCCGCACACGCCGCCGGATTTGCGGATGTAGCTTTGACTTCGCTTCCGGCCAGTCCGTTGTCGTTGACCGCGCCGGCGACCGCGCCGGTGGGAACTTACAACGGAACGGTCTCCGTGCAGACCGCAGCGGGCTGCTCCAGTTCGGCGGTTGCCTTTACGGTGACCGTCACGGCGAAGCCGCTGACCATCACCGCCAACAACACCAACAAAGTTTTCGGCCAGACCGTGACGTTCGCGGGAACAGAATTTTCCACGGCGGGTTTGATCAATGGTGATTCAGTCGCGAGCGTTTCACTGTCGAGCTCCGGCGCAGCCAGCACGGCATCGGTCGGCACTTACTCGATTATTCCCAGCGCCGCGACGGGCAGCGGTCTGACAAACTACAGCATCGTTTACAGCAACGGCACGCTGACGGTGAACCAGGCAGCCGTGGCCTTGTCCGTAAGCAGCAGTTCGAATCCGTCGGGCTTTAACGCCACGCTGACTTTCAATGCAACTGTGAGTCCGACGAATGCCAGTGGAACGATTCAGTTCCAGACCAACGGCGTGAACTTCGGCGCAGCGGCAACACTCGTTGCTGGTTCGGCGGGCAGCGGCAGCACCGGCAATCTGCCGCGTGGCAACAACACCATCACGGCGGTTTATTCCGGCGACAGCAACTATCTCGCGACCACCAACGCGCTGACGCAGGTGGTGACCAATCATCCGCCCGTAGCGAACGCCAACAGCTACACGCGCAACGGGCTGAACACTTGGAAAATTACCGTGACCAACCTGCTATCCAATGCGAGCGACGTGGATGGAGATACATTGAGCCTCGCTGGTGTGGGCGCGAGCACGAACGGCATCTCGCTGGTGATTGTCGGCGGGTATGTGCTGTATTACAACACCAACCTCGTGGACGACCAGTTTAGTTACACCGTCACCGACGGCTTCGGCGGCACGAATAGCGCGACAATCACTTTGACCGCCGGAAGCTCGAACGGACTTGGCGGACAAGTGAACAGCTTTACGCTGACCGGCGGCTCGGCGAGCATGAGTTTCGCGGGCATCCCCGGCTACCTCTACAACGTGCAGGTCTCAACGAACATCACGGACTGGAATACCATCTGGACCACGAACGCGCCGGCTGGTGGGGTGTTTGATTTCACCGACAGTGCGCCGCCGCAGCCCAATGCGTATTATCGCCTCATGTGGAATGGCAATTAAGCCGGGTCGCGGGTTTCAATTGCCCGGCGTTCACCAGAGCGCCGGGCAATTTGCTGTCCGCTTTCCATCCGACAAGACGTAACAAAGTGTGCTGTGTTATCTTCAGTCAAATCACAACCCGCCCCAATTTGCGCCAAACCGGTTTTGGCCTTGATGGGAGAAGAACCTAAACGAATCAATCCGCCATGATTACATCACTTCTCAATTTTGACCGCCCTGACCGCGCCGAATCCTTGCACCATAAAAAAACGCGCGGCCGATTCCTCTGGCTGTGGCTGGGAATTTTCATTGCCAGTTCAATCGTCAGCCGGGCCGGAATCAATACCCTCATCTTCGGGCCGTCTTTCAGCGGCAGCGGCAACTGGTCGCTGGCCTCCGCGCCGACCGCCAACGCCAACGCCGGATCGCATCAAGACATCGTGATCCAGCCCTCGCCCACGGCGATGACGAATCTCTATCAGGCGGCGGGGAACACCTATTCCCAATCCATTGACGTCACCAATGGGTTGGCCTACTTCATCTCGGCCAACGCCACCAATGCCGCTGCGGGCAGCCCTGTCATTCGTCTTGGTGATGGCATCAGTCAAGCGAACAGCGGCACGTCGTTCAGCAATTCCATTTCCGGCCTTACCAACGACGCCATTTATCTCGCCAATAATTCTTCGCTCTCGATTTTGGAAACCAATCTGAACAACGCGACTAATTCGGTTCAAGGCAATCCACTTATTCTGTCCATCGTTTGCACCAACGGCATCAACTTCAACGTGCAGACCGGTTCGACGCTGACCATCAACGCGCTCATCACCGGCACGTCCTCCAGCAAGACGCTGACGTTGACCGGCGGCGGCGTGTTCAACTACGGAGGTAATCCGTATGCGCCCAGCAACCTTGTGACTGGACAGTTGCCATTCAAGGCATCATTTACCATCACCAATGAATCCACCTGCAACTTGAGTGGTGTCATCAGCAACGGAACCGCCAATCCCGTCGTGCTTACCACCGCCAATTCAGTCCTCAATCAAACTCTGACCGGTTCCATTCAGGGAAACGTTCCGCTCACAATTAACAGCGGACTGGCCTCGCTTCATGGAACAAATACTTATACCAATTTGACAACGATCGTGGGTCCCGGCGCCATGTTACAGGTGTTCGGAAGGCAGTCGCTATCCGGCGCTTCCAGCTTGGCGCAAGGTGGCAGCACCTCCTTTAACAGCACGCTGGCGCTCGCCACGGCAGACAGCTACACCATGAATCAACTGCAACTGACCGGCATCATCATTGTCACCAACTCCGGCGTCGGTGCATCCACGCTCACGTTCACGAACGGAGGTTACCAAACCGGAACCGCAACCAAGCAAATCACCGTCAGCTCGAATACGACGGTCGTCATTGGTGGCGCAAATTTTGACATCATCGGCGCGACTGCTAACAAGAACCGCAATATCAGCCTCACACCAGATACCGGCGGGATGATCACGTTCAACGCCGTGCTGCGTGACAACGGTGCGTTTCTTGGCGGCGTGGAAAAACACGGCCACGGCATTGTGAATCTGAACGTCGCCAACACCTACACCGGCGGCACGACCAATACCGGCGGCGGCACGTTGCTCGTGAATGGCTCCATCGGCGGCGCATCCGTGCTGTCCGACGCCACACTTGGCGGCACGGGCACGATCACCGCGCCGGTCATCATCACCACCAACGGCACGCTGGCTCCCGGAGCGCTGGCCGCCATTGGCACACTAACCTTGAGCAGTGGACTTGATTTGGGCGGCGACGTTCTCATCAAAGTGAAAAAATCGGCGTCGCCATCAAACGACCTCACAGTCGTCACGGGAACGTTATCCAATTCCGGCAATGGCAAAATCACCGTTACCACAAATCTCCCCGGCGCAACGGCGCTGGCGTTGGGCGACAAATTCAAAATCTTCAGCCAGGCCATATCCAACGGCGCGGGGATGACTGTCAGCGGCGCGTTGCCCGCCGGTCTCGCGTGGCAAAATGATCTGGCCGTGGACGGAAGCATCTCGGTGGTGAGTGGCAGTGTGACGCCGCCGACCCTTGGAGTTTCTCAATCCGGCAGCACGCTGACCTTCACTTGGACGGGCGCTTTCAAACTTCAATCGCAAACCAATTCATTGAATACCGGTTTGAACAACACTTGGTTCGATTATCCCGGCGGCAACGTCAGCGGCGTGAGCGCACTCATCAACCCGGCGAACCCAACTGTGTTCTTCCGTTTGTCGCAATGACCCGGCGGCAGCTGATGAGAAATGTTTTCGCATGGCCGGCGTTGTTTGTTTTTGGCGCATCAATGCTGGTCGCCAGCGGAGCCACCAATTTGAGCGCGTGGTATTTTCCCGGCCCGAGTGGACGCATGATTCGGCAGCCCGATGCACTCGGCAATCGCGTGCTGGATTTTTCCGGCGTCGGTTACAAAGGCGGCGGCGTGGCGATTCCAAGCGTGGCGACGAAAACAAATGTTTCGCCGGTTGCTGGTGACAACGCTGCGCGACTTCAGGCAGCCATCAATTATGTTTCCGCACTGCCGCTCGATGCGAACGGCTTTCGTGGTGCGGTGCAACTTGCTCCCGGTTTTTATCCAGTATCGAACACGTTGGTCATCGCCGCGAGCGGCGTCGTGCTGCGTGGAGCGGGCGAAGGTGGGAACACAAATAACAACACTGTTCTATACGCGACTTATGTTGGGACCGCGCAGCCGAGCCTGATTTTGTTTTCCAACTCGTCGGTTTACACCACGCTCACGACGCACAACATCACGAATGTTTACGTCCCCGTCGGAGCGCGCAGTTTTAATGTGGATAGCACGAGCGGTTTTTCCGCCGGCACGACCGTTTTCGTGCGTCGCCCCAGCACGTCGCTTTGGATCACCAACATCGGGATGAACCTCGTTTCGCCAGCGTGGACGGCGGGCAGTTTCGATATTTATCCCGACCGCACCATTACGCGAGTCGAAGGTAATTCCATCACTTTGGACGCGCCGCTGACTTGCGCGCTGGAGCAGCAATATGGCGGCGGAACTATTTTCAGTTACTCGTGGCCGGGGCGCATGACGAATGTCGGCGTGGAAAATTTACGCGGAATTTCCTATTTTAACCCGACCGTTCTGACCAACACCAGTGCCACCACGAATTATTTAGCGGACGAAAACCACACTTGGGAGCTGGTCAGTTTTGAAGGCGCGATTGCGAATGGCTGGGCGCGAAACATCACGGCGAGCAATTTTGCCTACGCGTGCGTGTCGCTGGCGGGCACATCTGCTTCGAAGCCGGGTGTGCGTAACATCACCGTGCGCGATTGCACTTCGCTGGATCCCGTTTCCGAAATCACCGGCGGGCGTCGTTACGCTTTTGTTCTAAACGATTGTCAATTTTGTCTGAACCAGAATTGCTACACGCGCAACGACCGCCACCAGTTCGTCATGCAATCGCTCACGGTTGGGCCGAATGTTTTCGTGGACGGCTTGAGCGACATCGCGTGGAACGACTGTGGGCCGCACTTTCGTTGGTCCACCGGTGCCACGTGGGACAATGTTACCGTTCATGGCGACGTCGCCAGCGACGGAGTTCTGGCCATCCGTAACCGGGGAAATCTCGGCACCAGTCACGGTTGGGCCGGCGCGAATGAAGTAGTCTGGAATTCGCAGGCTGATGGCTTTGTGGTCGAGAGTCCGCCATCCGCGCGCAACTGGCTCATCGGCAGCATCGGCCCGCTCGTGGCCAACACCGCCGCCATTCCGTATCCCGCACCCGCTGGCACTTACGATTCACTCGGCACCAACGTTTTTCCGAATAGCCTCTATTATGCGCAACTCCAAGACCGGCTCGCCGCGCCAAACTTGGAGACGCGGGAATACTGGATTGGCGACGTGGATAATTTTTCCACCAGCAGTCCCACCGGTGAAGTGGTGAATGTAGATTCTACGTGGCGTTCCGCTGTGCAGGCCGCCGCTGGAAGCGCGGCGGTAAATGGATTTGATTTCGTCGCTGCGAACCAGTGGATTCCGTTCACGTTTAACTTTTCGCTGTCTACCACCGATCAAATTGTCGGCGCAACGCTCGCGCTCGCGCTGCGTTCGGTCAGCGGCAATTCCTCGAACGCAGCGCTGTTTCTCGACACCACGGTGAGCAGCAATCGTTTCTCAAATCTCGGTTGGTCACCCATTGGAGCAGGGACGAACACGACGGTTCGCGTTTTGGATTTGGGAAATCAAATCAATCTGCTCGCGGATGGAAAATTAAATCTGGCGGTGGCTGGCGATGTAGGAATTGACTGGGCGATGCTGGAATTGCAAGTCACCCCAGCGCTGGCGTATGTGACTAATTCGATTCTCCCGGTGGCCGATGCCTACGTTCGCGGCGGTGCCAGTTCCAATCTCAACTTTGGCGCGGACACCACGCTTCCCATCAAGCTCGACAGTTCGGCGGACAACCAGCGGCGCGGTTTCTTCCGCTGGAATCTTTCGGGATTGTCCAACGACTTTGTGCAGGCGCGCATCCGGCTCACGCCGGTGAGCGTCGGCACCAACGGGATTGAGAACGGCATCACGCTCGTCACCAACAGCGCCTGGAATGAAAACACCATCACCTGGAGCAACCAGCCCGTCGGTGCAAAACGGTTCGCGACCTGGATTCCCGCTGCGAATGTGCCGGTGGAATTTGTCGTCACGCCGCAGGTGCAGGCCGCGCTCGCATCCGATGGACAACTTTCACTCGAATTGTTTTCGTTGAGCAACGTCGGCGGCCCCGGCACGGTGAGTTATGCGTCCCGTGAAAACGGCAATGCCGCGCAGCAGCCGCAACTGTTGCTCGTGTCCATCGCGCCGCCGCAGTTCACCAATGTCCTTAGCAACGCTGGCGGCAGTTTCACCATGTCTGGCACCGGGCCGAACGGAGCGGGCTATCGCATTTTGGCCGCGACCAATCTGGCGCAGCCGTTGGGCAACTGGACATCCGCGACCACCGGGACTTTCAACGGCGGCGTGTTCAATTTTACCGACCCGTCGGCCACAAATTTTCCGCAGCGGTTTTACCGCGCCGTGACGCCGTGAATTGACCCGAAAAGCGGGGGTTCACAGTGTTTTCGCCCTGTCCCCTTTTCATCCGACAAGACGCGCAGCGGATATCTGTTAGTGTTTTACGAAGCCCGAACGCAATTCCCATAAAACTATTGTCAATGTTTATGAAAAATCTAAGCCTCTGTGCGAACACCAACCGTCTGCCCCGCCAGACACAATTGCGTTCGTTGCTGGCATTTAGTATTTTTGTTTCAAGCATCGCCGCCCAGGCGACCACGCTGTATTGGCAGGGGTTGGGAAGTGGCACTTCTTCCAGACAATGGAATGGCGTGGCAAATTGGTCGGTGAATTCGGGTGGCGGATCGCCCAATCAACTTCCCTCCTCGATTGCGCCGGGCGACGACATCGTGATCGGAAATCTGAACGATGCGTCTCACACTCTAAATACGCGTCCCACTCCTGGCACTTGGTATGCGAACTCTCTGACCTTCACTTGTAATGGGTTTTTGATGGTGAATGTCAACACCACGAATGACTTGGTTGTCATCGGACCTGGTGGCATCATCAATAACCCCGGCAATATTGCGGGGGCGGGCGCTTCCCTGCCGAATCCGCCCATCAACGAGTTCCGCTGCAATGGCCAGTTGGGTGCCAATGCGACACTGATGAATTATGACATCAACCAGCCGTTCAAGTTTCGCACGCTCGATTTAGGAACTAACAAACTGTGCCTTAATCTAAAAAATTTCACGCTTACGTTAGACGGTGCTGGAACTAATAACTTTTCCACTCCAACCATCGGAACAGGTGGCCATTGGGGAGGAACCATCGGAGGCACCGGCGGAATCATCAAGAATGGCACCGGTTCGACCAGCTTTAGTTCTTCAAACAGTTACACTGGTCCAACGATGGTCAATGCTGGTCAGTTGATCGTAAAAACCTGGTCATTAGGTGGTGGTTCTTACGCGGTGGCTGATGGGGGCAGTTTGCAAGTGACAGTTGGTTCCGCAGGCACGACTTTGAACACTTCGAGCTTGAATTTAACCAACACAACCGGAGCTGCTAACACGAACACGCTGACCATTGCCCTGTCTTCATTAGGGAATCCGACGGTGCCCGTGGTTCACGCCACAAATCTAACTTTGAACGGCACCGTTTATGTCAACGTGACTGGCTCCGGTCTTGCGCCGGGCACGATTCCATTGATTCAATATGATGGGAGCATCGCTGGAGGCGGAACTTTGGTTACCAACTCAATTCCCGCAGGCGTCGGAGCTTACTTGACCAACAATACAAGTGCCAAGCAATTTCAACTAGTCGTCTTGTCTGTTCCGAGTTTAGTTTGGGTTGGCAAAACCAATAGCACGCTATTGAGCACTTGGGACATCGGCGTCAATACCAACTGGTTTGACACTTCCAGCGGCAATCAAATCGCGTTTGTCAACGGACTGCCGGTGCGTTTTGATGACACCGGTTTCACTAACCTTGTCACTCTCGCAACCAACGTCGTTCCATTCAGCATCACGGTGAGCAACAACGCCAAAATTTACACGCTCACCAACGATGGTATTAACGGCTATCAAGCGAATCCAAGTTCTGGCTACATTAAGGATGGTCCTGGGAAATTTATTATCGGAATTACCAATAGTTTCTCTGGAGGATTTACGTTTATCAAACAGGGGACGATTCAGGCGGCGGCGGCCTTTGCTCTGGGACGTGGCACGGGTCAAAGCGGCGCAGCCCTCACAAACAACGGCATCTTGGATTTGAATGGATTCCAGCAAAACGTGGGCACTTTGGATGGAACTGGGTTGATTACCAACAGCAGCTCAACGCCGGTTACTTTCAGTTGTCAAGCCGGTGCAACCGCAGGCGGAACGTTCTCCGGCAAAATTGTAGATGGGCCATCAGGCGGTGCGGTCGCACTCTACAAGAGTGGCGGTGAGTTGACGTTATCTGGGCAAAATACATATTCCGGCGGCACTCATATCATCACCGGCGGTTCAGCGGCAACGCGCTGGCTCGTTCTTGGAGGCAACAATGTCATCGGCACCGGCCCGCTGGTGTTTGAAATTAATTCAACGCTAACGCCTGATTCCAGTCCCCGCACGCTGACCAACAGCATTTCAGATCAAAACATAAATGCCGGCATAAGCCTTGGCAGCCCTGGAGCCGGATTGCTGACGCTGTCTGGGCCGTTTGACATTAGCGCTGTCGGCGGTGATCAGGCCCTGACGTGTCCGAGCGACGTGGTGATTTCCGGTCCGCTTACCACCACGAGTGGAGGCTTGAGCACCAAGGATGGTTCCGGAACTTTACGTTTGCTAAATAATACCTGTAATTTGATCAACCTTACCTCTGATGCCCGTGTTAATGACGGATCATTAATTATCGACGGAGAATCCGTTTCTCTCATTGGGGTGACTGCTCCGCTTGTTCGTGTCCAAAGTCAATTGGTTAATGGCTTGGCTAGTCTTTATCTGACCAACAGTGCTTCGCTCGCTGTTGGAAATGTGAACGGTTATTATCGTCTGCGTTTGGGTGATACCACCTCGCCTACCAATGCCTTTGGAGTGCAATCCACCACCAACATAGTCGACATAAGGGGTTCATTGGTTGCTGACGGCGTCACCTTGGGTTATTCAGGTCAAACCATCACTACCAACAACCCTGGACCTTCGGAAACTTACGTCACCAACTGGAACGGTGGTGGTGCTTATGCCCGTCTGAGCTTGCAACCCGGCAGTCAGACAACTTTGAACCAGATTAGTGCGTCCCCTACTAAGACGATCACCGAAGTCAATTTGGATGGCGCAACAATCAACGTTTTTGATGGAGCCAGCAGCAGCTTCTTGCAAGGCTTGACTAACGTATTTATCAAGAGTGGCGGAGTAACTTTGAACGGCGCTAATACCAACAGTATTCATATTCGTCAAAATCTGCTTGCCGGCGGCGGCGGCGGCGGCGGCGGCTTGATTTGGAATGGGACTAATGACGGAAACGGTTTGGCTGGGATTGGTATCGGGGACGGACCGCAAGCAACGACTTTGCAACTTGACGGAACTAATACTTACAACGGAACTACAACCATAAACATTGGCACTCTGGGCGGCATTGGCACGCTGGCTGGTCCGCTTGTTTTCGCTAACGGAACTCAGTTTCAACCAGGCGGCGGCGGCAACATTGGCAACTTTACCGTCAACAACAGTGTAACGTTTAATAGTGGCACGCATTGCTCATTTGAGTTGAACACCACCAACTCACTGGCGCAAACTGACGGTTTCGGCAACATTACCAATTATGTGCCGTTACTGAATACCAATGATATGTTGGTGGTCAGTGGGACTTTGAGCATCACGGCAGCTTCCTTGACGGTAAACAATCTTGGACCGGCCCTGACCAACGGCAACTCATTCAAGCTGTTTAGCAAGGCGGCGGTAGGTTTCACCAGCATCACCTTGCCGGCACTGGATCCGAGCTTGATGTGGCAAACCAATTTGACAGTGGACGGTTCGATTGCGGTGGTGAGCACAAACAATGTTGTGGTAACCCCGCCAACTTTGAATGTTACGCAAACTGGCGGCGGCAATGCATTGCACTTCACCTGGAGCAATGGTTCGGGCAGTTTCCATTTGCAATCTCAAACCAATGCACTTAACACGGGGCTTAATGCCAACTGGTTTAACTATCCGGGCGGAGGCAGCAGTCCGGTGGATGTGAACATCAATCCGGCAAACCCGACCGTGTTTTTCCGGTTGAGTCAATAATCTGAAGTGACCACTGACGATTGGAACAGAAATTAAATAACATTATGAAAACGACAAAAAAACTGGCGCGGATAAAACTCGCGTTCACCCTGATCGAACTTCTGGTCGTCATCGCCATCATCGCCATTCTTGCCGCCATGCTCTTGCCTGCTCTCGCGAAGGCCAAGGAAAAGGCCAAGCAAATTTCATGCGTATCCAACATGAAGCAAATTGGAATTGGTCTAGCACTTTACACCACTGACTTTGGTGATAAGTTTCCTCCCATACACGCTTATGCGGTCCCCGGCGATCCTACAAGCACAAGCATTACCTGGCAAAAAATTCTGGGGCCTTACTTGAAGCAGCAGGGTAATAACTCTTCGGCAGCTACGGGTGGCCTGAATACTTCCCAAGCAAACAAGGCCTTTGTATGTCCTTCGGCAGTTTATAAGACCCAATACGGAACACTTAGTGGTGCCGATCAATTATCCCAAACTTATTCGGCAGCCGGTTCGTTGAATGGAATCAATCCAGCCAACGGCAAAGCCGTGACAGAGGAGAATCCAAGAAAGGCCATATTTCGTTTCGGTCCTGTTACCGACACTATTCTTGTTGTGGAAGGAAATTACGAGATAACCTCGGGTGGGAATGTCAGTTCTAATTCATGCCGTAGTCACATTGATTGGAAGCTAAGTAGTAATTTGGACTTTTATCACGACATGACGGCAGCTACGGACGGTCATCACGTCAACATGGGGTGGCATCACGGCTCCGGCAAGGCGATGGACGTTCTTTTTGGGGATTATAGTGTCCACTCGGTCAAGTTTACAGATATGTATAACAAACTGATTGGGCCGCCTGACCACCAAGAACTCTGGGACAACAATAATATTTTCTGAAACGGCGAGCCAAATTAGTGACAGAAATTTGATGCATGATCAGGACGTAGTTGGAACCAGCTATTTTGACTTCTATTTTACGCTGAAGGGTAGTTTTGTTGCCAGCGGCGTGATTTGTGTTGTTGAATCGGACAACGGAAATTACTACAAAACTCGCATCGCCTATAAAGAAACTTATGCCCGAACTGTCCCCAAAAATCGCCATCGTTACCGGCGGCGCACGCGACATTGGTCGCGCAACTTCCGTGCGGCTCGCCGAACTCGGCGCGTCCGTCGTTGTCAATTATCGATCCAATGCCGCCGAGGCCGAGGAAACACTCCATCTGATCGGCGCGAAAAACGGCAAGGCTATCGCGGTGCAAGGCGACGTGCTGGTTGCCGCTGACATCGCGCGGATGGTGCAAACCGCCACGGAAAAATTCGGCGGGAAGATTGACATCCTCGTAAACGTCGCTGGCGGATTGATCGCGCGCAAAACTATTTTGGAAATGGACGAGGCGCATTGGGACGCGGTGATCGACCTGAATCTCAAGAGTGTTTTCCTGGTTACTAAAGCCGTGTTGCCGCATATGCCTGATGGCGGCGCGATTGTTAATTTCTCTTCGCAGGCCGGCCGCGATGGCGGCGGTCCTGGCGCGAGTGCTTACGCGGCGGCAAAGGCTGGCGTTGCCAATTACTCGCGCGCCCTCGCCAAAGAACTCGCGCCGCGCCGCATCCGAGTGAACACGGTTTCGCCCGGTATGATTGCCACGAAATTTCACGACACCTTCACCAAGCCGGAAGTCCGCCAGCGCGTTGCCGGCATGACGCCGCTGGGCCGCGAAGGCACGGCGGAAGAAGTCGCCAACCTCGCCGCATTTCTCGCCTCACCGCAATCTTCTTTCATCAACGGCGAATCGGTGGAAATCAACGGCGGGATTTTCTTTGCTTAATTTGCCAGCCGCGCATGAAAAAGATTTTTTTTCTCGCGCTCGTATTGAGTGCGTTTGTTTATCCGTCTGTTGCCGCTACCAATGCCATTCAACATCCGTGCTTGATGTTGACGCCTGGCGAAGTCGCTAAAATCAAATCCGGCTTGGGGCACGCGCCATTGTTTGATGCTGCGTTCAGCGAGGCGAAGATTCAGGTCGAGAAGGCGCTCGCCGCCACGCCAGAAGTTCCGGTGCCGTTCGATGCCTCCGGCGTCACCTCGCAACGCCACGAAAAAAACGGAAGCGAGATGCAGTTGGCAGGATTTCTTTTTCAAATCACCGGCGATAAACGCTACGTTGGCTTCATCAAAGGTTTGCTCGACCGCTACGCTGAACTTTATCCCACGCTCGGTAAACATCCTGCATCCAAGGGCATCACGCCGGGTCGTTTGTTCTGGCAACCGCTCAACGAGTGCGTGTGGCTTTCGCGCGTGAGCCAAGCTTACGATTGCATCTACGATTCGCTCACGCCGGAGGAACGCGCCCGCTACGAGAAAAATATTTTCCGGCCGATGGTCAAATTCATCTCCGAAGACTGCAAGCGCGAGTTCGACAAAATCCACAATCACGGCACGTGGGCGGTCACGCCCGTTGGCATGATCGGCTACGTGATGGGCGATGAGACCATGGTGCGCCAGGCTCTCTATGGTTCCAAGATGGATGGCTCGGCCGGTTATCTGCGCCAGCTCGACGAGTTGTTCTCACCCGATGGCTATTACTGCGAAGGACCTTACTACTCGCGCTACGCGCTGATTCCGTTTTATCTCTTCGCCACTGTTATTCAGAACAACCAGCCCGAGTTGAAAATCTTCGAGCGGCGCGATGAGCTGTTGCGCAAGGCGCTCTACGCCCTGATTCAGCAGACTTACAACGGCGCGTATTTTCCGATCAACGACGCGATGAAGGAGATGTCCTTTTACAATCTCGGCACGGTCTTCGCGCTGGATCACGCTTATTCCCAATACGGACAGGACGCCCACTTGCTTTCCATCGCGAGGCTGCAAGATCATGTTTCGCTTGATGCTGCCGGACTGGCCGTTGCGCAAGGGCTTGCCGCCACACCAGAGACACCGGCGTTTCCATTCGCCAGCGCGGAGTTCACCGATGGTCCGCTTGGCACTGGCGGCGGCTTGGGCATTCTTCGTTCTGGCACGGGTTCGAACGATTCTGCCGCAGTGATGAAATACACTTCGTTCGGCATGGACCACGGGCATTACGACAAGCTCGCGTTGCTTTATTACAATCAGGGCCGTGAAATTTTGCCGGACTACGGCTCGGCGCGTTTCGTAAACATCGAGCAAAAATTCGGCGGGCGTTACCTCAAGGAAAACGACACCTTCGCCCGTCAAACCATCGCGCACAACACGGTCACAGTAGACGAACGCTCGGACTATCGCGGCAAGTTCGCCACAGCGAACACGAATCATTCCGACCGGCAATTTTTTGACGCGCACGATCCTGACTTCCAAATCATGAGCGCGACCGACACCAGCGCGGTTCCTGGCGTGGCGATGCAGCGCACCATCGCGATGATCCGCGACGCGCGCCTCGAACACCCCGTGGTCGTGGACGTGTTCCGCCTCACTTCGGAGAAGTCGCATCGCTATGATTATCCGTTTTATTTCCTCGGCCACTTCATGGATGTGAATGTGAATCTGACGAACTACGTCAGCGAGCGCCATCCGCTTGGCGAGAAAGACGGCTATCAGCATTTGTGGCTGGAAGCCGAAGGGCAGGCTGCTGGGCCTGTCGCGTTCACTTGGTTGAGCGGCGGACTTTATTACACCATCACGACGGCGGCGGATGATTCCACGAAAGTGTTGTTCACGCGCATCGGTGCAAACGATCCTGATTTCAATCTGCGCAACGAGCCCGCGTTCATGCTCCGCCAAAATGCCAAGTCGCACGTGTTTGCCTCGGCCATCGAGCCGCATGGCCGCTGGGACGGTATGCGCGAATCCACTTCCGGCGGCGAATCGAATCTTCGCACGGTGACCGTGCTCGCATCCACCGACGAAGGAACTGTCGTGCGCGTCACCGGCAAAAAGAAATTGGAGTGGACGCTGATGATCGCTAACGGCGCGTCTGACCGCACGAAAAAGCACAGTATCAAAGTTGGCGACGAAACGTTCACATGGGAAGGCGACGCGTCGCTCGTCAAAAAATAATTTGCTGATTTATGTTCGTAAAAAAAGAGCAGCTCCATATCGAGTTTCAAAAGATTGACTGGGAGGACAAGGGTGGTGGCGTGCTCCGCAAGGTGATGGCCTATGGCGATCAACTCATGGCGGTCTATGCCGAGTTCAAGCTCGGCTCGGTCGGTGCGCTGCATCATCACCCGCATTTACAGATCACATACCTTGAGAAGGGTTCGCTCACGGTTCACATCGGCGCCGAATCGAAGGTGCTGGGAGCAGGAGATTTTTACTACATCCCTGCGAATGTCGTTCACGGTGTTGAGGCGCATCAGGATTCTATCCTGATTGATTTCTTCACGCCGATGCGGGAGGATTTTATTCCTGCCACCTGAGTTCCCGAATTGAATGAGCGCTTCCGAACAACGTCCCGCGAACGGTGTGGGGATTCGTTTTAATCTGCGCTGGCTCATCATCGGACTAATCGGCCTCGCCACGATCATTAACTACATTGACCGCGCGTCGCTCGCGGTGATGTGGCCGGCGATTTCCAAAGACACCAATCTCACGAAAGATGCCTACGCTTCCATTATCGCGACGTTCATGGTGTTCTACGCCATCGGTCAGGCGGTCTCCGGCCGGTTTTTTGACCGTGTCGGCACGCGCATCGGTTTTGTGTTGACGATCGTCGTGTGGTCTTCCGCGTGCATGGCGCACGGACTTGCCCGGAGCCTGATGAGTCTCTCCGCCGTCCGCGGGCTGCTCGGTTTCAGCGAGGCAGGCAACTGGCCGGGCGCGACGAAAGCTGTAGCGGAATGGTTTCCGCGTCATGAGCGTGCGTTTGCCCAAGGCATCTTCAATGCTGGCGCATCGCTCGGCGCAGTTGTGTCCGCGCCGTTGATAGCGTGGCTGTTTCTCGCGTTCGGCTGGCGCGCGACGTTCGTCATCGTCGGCGGCCTTGGATTCATCTGGATCATTCCGTGGTGGTTTCTGGCGCGCTCCACGCCGGAAAAACATCCATGGCTTTCTGCGGAGGAACGAAATTACATCCTCGATGGAACTGCGTTTGAAACATCCACCCAAATTGCGCCCGCCATGACATGGAGTGCCGCGCTGCGGTTCAAGCAAACGTGGGCGATCATCGCCTCGCGGTTTTTTCTCGATCCGATCTGGTGGTTATTCATCAACTGGCTGCCCATTTACCTCGCCGACCGTTTTGGTTTCGATGTGAAACACATCGGGATGTTTGCGTGGGTGCCGTATCTTGGCGCAGCGATTGGCAGTCTCGCGGGCGGTTGGTATTCCGGCCACAAAATCCGTCAGGGTTGGACGGTGGACCGCGCCCGCAAACGCGCCGTCATCATCGGCGGCGTGCTGACAATTCCCGGATTCATTATGGCCGCGTTCGCTGCGCAACCGTGGCTTGCGGTGACGGCGATGGCCCTCGTGCTCGGAGGATTTCAAGTGATGATCAATAACATCCAGACGCTGCCGAGCGATTTCTTCTCCGATAAATCCGTCGGCACCGTCGCCGGCATCGGCGGGATGAGCGCGGTCTGCGGCGTTTTGGTGTTTAGCACCTGGCTGATTCCGGCATTGAGCAAGATCAGTTACGTGCCAGTGTTCCTGATGGGCGCGACGCTCGTGCCGGCGGGAATCGGTGCGCTATTTTTGCTCGGCGGCAACATTCGCCGGGTGGATATTTCCGCCGGAAAAGCTTGAGCGATTTGCACCTGTCCACGTTTCATCCGACAATACGCGCAGCCTCGTGAATGCTAACTTTTTTCCACTCAATGAATAATGGACGGAATCTGCCGCCTCGCCTCATTGCCCCACGATTCAGCGGGGCGATTTCATTGAATCATTGTGTTCGGAATTGCCGCTTCGCTTGGTTGGTTTTGGCATTTGTTGTCCTGACCGTTTCGCAAACGAACGCCGCCGTCTTCAATGTCGGCACGCTCGCGAATTTGATCACGCGCATCAACGCCGCCAACCCCGGCGACCAGATCATCCTCTCAAACGGCGTTTACACCAGCACGAGTTACATCAGCATCACGCGCTCCGGCACGGCGACTCAGCCGATTCTTATTACGGCCCAGACTATCGGTGGTGCTCAAATCATCTGCGCACCGTCCGCTAGCACGTCAGGTCTTAATCTGAACGGCTGCAGTTACGTCATCATCCAGGGTTTTTATTTTACGCACACGAACGACGCCAACATCGGCGATTATTTTCGCATCGAAACCGGTTCGTCACACTGCCGCGTCACGCGGAATATTTTTGATTTCGATCCGGTTCAGTATTGGTGTTACGTGAAAGGCGATGACGCGGAAGTGGATCACAACATTTTTCGTAACAAGGTCCAGAAGGGCGAATACATCACGCTCGACGGAAATTTCCCTGACATCGGCCAACGGCTGTGGGTGCACGACAATTATTTTTTCAACAATCAATATGCTGGCAGCAATGGCGGCGAAAATATCCGACTCGGCGTTGGAACGTATCAGTTGATTTCTTCGTGGGCGGTGGTGGAGAACAATCTCTTCGAAAAAGCAGACGGTGATCCCGAAGCCATCTCCGTGAAAAGTTCCGACTGCGTCATCCGCTACAACACAATAACCAACAGCACCGGCGAAATCAGCCTGCGCTCACAGAATCGCGGGAGGATTGAAGGCAATTTTATTCTCAACTCCGGTGGGATTCGTTTCTACGGTGACGACGATTTGATCTTCAACAACTACTTGCAAGGCTCGTTATACGGCATTGTGTTCGGCAGCGGCGAAGTGCCGCAAATCACGGACAGCGAAAACGCCAGCAGCACCGGGCTTCATGCTGCGGCTCACCGTGCGCGACTGGAATTCAACACGCTCGTGAACTGCGCGACTTATTTCGACGAAGATACGCGCGGTTATTTTCCGACTGACTTCACCGTCGCGAATAATTTACTCCAAGGCAACTCTGGCACGTTCGTCAGTTCTGCCGCAGCGGTTGGTCAGACGAATTTCCTCTGGCAGACCAATATTTTCTGGGGCAGCGCTTCTTACGTCGGCAGTCCGGCGGGAGGTTATCTGCACATCAATCCGCTGCTTGCCACGAACACCGCCATTCCGTTTCACATCGCGTCCAACAGTCCGGCCACCAATGCTGCGTGTGCGGCCATCGCCGAAGTCGTCACCGACATGGACGGCCAGCCGCGCAGCGGTATCGCGGACATCGGCGCGGATGAATTTTCCAGTGCGCCGATCACGCGGCGCCCGCTGACGACGAATGATGTCGGCCCCAATGTCGCCGCCACGAACTTCGCCATTGTGGCGATGCCTTGGAGCCAGACGGTAATGTCGGGAAGAACCACGAGCTTCACCAATGTCTTAAGCGCCTACAACGGTTTCACCAACCTCGTGACGTTGAGCGTGTCGAATCTGCCGCCCAACTCGACTGCGAGTTTCAGTTCTGCCACCATCACGAATGGTTTTGGATTCTCCGTGCTGAGCGTGACCACTTCCAATTCCACGCCGCCGGGGCGCTACACTCTTTTGGCCACGGCGACGAGCGCGACGTTCACCAATAGCACCACGGCATTTCTCACCGTCGGAAATCTTCCCGCGAACTGGGTGGATTTAGACATCAATAATCCGGGCATTTCCGGCAGCGCCGATTTTTATCAGAACGTGTTTGCGGTGAAAGGCGGCGGCTCGGCGATTTCTGGAACCTCCGACAATTTCCATTTTGTATATCAACCGTGGACGAATGGCTTCATCCTGACGACGCGGGTTTCCACGCAACCAAATACTTCTACATCAGCGAAGTCCGGCGTGATGATCCGCGAAAGCACGAATGTTAATTCCAAATTCGTGGATGTCGTGGTTCAACCGACGGACATCAAGATGGAAGCCCGCACCGCTACGGCTGGCAGCTCGGTGACGCTCGCTACCTTCACCGCCGCGAATTCGCCTTTCGGCACAAATACACCGTGCTGGCTCCGGCTTACTCGTGTGGGTCCGACATTCACTGGATTTGGCTCTAGCAACGGTGTGAATTGGGTCCAGATGGGAACCACTACAGTTGCGATGACTAATACGCTCGCCGGACTCGCTGTGTGCGCTGCGGATAACACCAAATTAAATACGACCACCTTTGATAACGTGAGCTTCTCTCAGCCGCCGGTGAACTTCTTTGATTTGAGCCATTGGAAGTTGCAACTGCCAATTGATACCAACGGACTGTTGAGCGCTACGAATCTCGGCGTTATGGAAATTTTGACGCCGCAACTGCTCGCGGGTTATGCGAGTGATTATTTCTACTCCGGCGCCGATGGTGCGATGACGTTCTGGACACCGGTGACCGGCGCGACGACGAGTGGCACGAGCTATCCGCGCAGCGAATTGCGCGAGATGCTCAACACCAACGACACCGGCGTGGACTGGACGGGCCAAGGCGTTCACACGATGAACGTGCAATGTCAGGTCTTGCAAGTTCCCAGCAGCGGCAACGTCTGCATCGGACAGATCAAGGCGTTCACGGGAAATACGTTTCCGCTGGTGTTCATGCTCTACAACAACGGCACGGTTCAAGGACGCATCAAGACGGATTCATACAACGACGGTTCGGATTTCACTTTCAACTACGCAAACGTCGGCTTGAGCAACAACATAAGCTATCAAGTTCAGATGGTGAATGGCTTGGTGACGATTGCCGTCAACGGCGTGACGAATTCGTTGAACGTCTATCAGACCGACCCGCGCTGGACGACGAACACGTTTTATTTCAAGGCGGGAGATTACTGCCAGGACAATGTCGGCACGGATCTCGAAGGCGCGCGCGTGGCGTTTTATGGTTTGAACGTGACTCACACGCCGAGCATCACGAACCAGCCAGTTAACGCAACGGTAGCACTTGGAAGCAATGCCTCGTTCAGCGTCGGCGCGACGGATTGGACTAACATCACTTACCAATGGTTTTACAATTCTGGCAGCCTTGCTGGAAGAACAAACTCCTTGCTGAACATCACCAACGTCTCTCCGGCGAACATCGGTAGTTATTTTGTGATCGTGCAGAACAGTTTCGGATCGGTGACGAGTTCAGTGGTTACTCTCTCTACTAATTCCGCGCCGACTATCACCAGCCAGCCCGCAAACCAGAACATTCTGCGCGGCACGACCGCCGTTTTGTCGGCGGGCGTTTCCGGTAATTCGCCGTTGAGCTACCAATGGTTTTTCAAAGGCACTAACTTCGTGGGTGTAAACAACAACGTTCTCACGCTGCCAAATTTCCAATCGGCAAACGCTGGCGGCTACTCCGTGGTGGTGACAAATATTTTTGGCAGTGCTACCAGCGCCGTCGCTACGCTGACGCTAATCGTCAGCAGCACCAATCTAGTGCTGGATGAGCTGTGGCAAGATGCGACGCGCACGGACACGAGTTTGCCGGGAGAGGCTGCGTGGTTCGCCAACATTGCCGCGTCGCTCACGGCAAAGACCAACGCACTGATTGGTGCACCGGATCCCGCGAGCACGATGACGTGGTGGACTTACTTCACTTCGAATTCAGCCGCACCGGTTCAGTTGAAGCTGAGTGACTCTTTGCGCCTCACGCTTGCTTTCACAACTTCTGGAGTCAACGCGAGCAATTCTTCCAAGGGTCTGCGCATCGGTCTGTTCAATTCTTCTGGTGGCACGAAAACCGTCGCGGACGGAGCTTCCCCGAATGGCACGAATCATACGGGCTTCATGGCGAACTTAAATTTTGGCCAGACCTTCGGCAGTGGATTCCAATTTCTGGAGCGCACGAATCTATCCAGTGCCAACCTGATTTCCACCACCGCTGATTACAGCAGCGACAGCGCGTCCATCTCCACGCTCGGCGGGCCGGTCGCCGGCGATGCGGGCTTCAGCAACGGTGTTCCGTATGTCATGCAACTGCTGGCGACGCGAAACACCAATGCCGTCGGGCTTTCGCTCGCGTTCACTGGCACGAACGGCTGGAGTAATTCCATCACCGGCACCTGGGCCGACACGAATTATTTGACGACGGCGTTTGACACGTTTGTTTTCCGCCCGGCGTTGCAGGCGCAATCGTCCACGAATTTCACGTTCACGGAATTCAAAGTGGAAGTTCTCGCACCGAACAACCGTCCGCCCGAGCCGGCGTTGCACACGGCGGTCACCTCGCAGAACAGCGCGCTAGTCATCTCCGTGACAAATCTGCTCGCCACGGATTCCGACCCGGACGGAGACGCGCTGGCCGTCACCGGTGTCACTTCCGTCAGCACCAACGGCGGCGCGGTCACGCTGCTCGCGGGCAACATCACTTACATGCCGGTCACGAATTATATTGGCGCAGATCAAATCAGCTACACGCTGACGGACAGCCGCGGCGGCAGCAGCGTGGGAAATATTTTTATCAGCGTCGTCGGGCCGCCGACTTTCACTAGTTTCAACCTGACTTCAGGCGGCAGCGCATTCTCAATCGTGGGCACAGGCGGATCCGGTCAGGCTTACGTTTTGCAAACAGCGACGAACCTTGCGCCGCCGATTGCGTGGGTTTCAGTGCTTACCAACATTGCCGGCACGAACGGATTTTTTAATTTTACCGACACGCAAATCACCAACTTTAACCAGCGATTTTATCGCGTAATGAAACCATGAAAAATAAATCGTCCCTGCTGGCCCTGACGCTGGCGCTCTTTGGAACCGCAACGACCGCCCTGGTTTCTCTGGCACAAACCGTTCCCGCGAAACCTCCGGGTAAGGCGGCGGCTGCGGAAGCAAAACCGGATGTCACGCCGGTCACGTTGCCAGGCAGCGAGGCGTTTGTGTTTCGCACGGTGGGCACGAATGAACTACGCCTGTTCGTCGTGAAGCCGAAGGGCTGGAGCAAAACGGATCATCGTCCGTGCTTCGTGAGTTTCTTCGGTGGCGGTTGGGTCAGCGGTTCGCCGGAGCGCAGCGTGAGCTGGGCGAAGTGGGCGGCAGGCAACGGACTCGTCGGCGTCGCGCCGGATTACCGGACGCGCGGACGTTTCAACGGCACGCCCGAAGATTGCGTGTCCGATGCTCGCGCGGCGGTGCGCTGGGTGGAGGAACACGCCGAGGAACTGGGCATTGATCCAACGAAGCTCGTTGTGCATGGCGGTTCGGCGGGCGGTCATGTCGCGGCGTGGACGGCGATTCCCTCCGACGGCCCCGGCAAGAACGATCCTGCGCCAAAAATTTTGCCCGCTGCGCTGGTGTTGTTGAATCCCGTGACGGACACCAAGGACACGGGCTACGGCGGGAGCAAACGTTTTGGCGCAACCTCGGAACGTGCGCTCGCCTGTTCCGTGCCCGACCAGATGCCGAAGCAGATGCCGCCGACCATCGTGTTTCACGCGACGGGCGACAAGACCGTGCCGTATTCCAATTCCGTCGCTTTCAAGGACAAGATGATTGCCAATGGCAATCGCTGCGAACTCATTACCTTTGAAGGCCTCGGTCATTCCTACAACTCCAGCAAATTCGGCGAAGCTGGCAAAGCGGCAGATAAAAAAACGCGCGAGGATGTAACGGCTTTTTTGACCAGCTTGGGCTTGATTGAAAAATGAACTAAATAAATTGAACAACCTGGTAACAAACGCACTGAAATATTCGTCCATAGCCACACCGCAAATGCATTCAAGATTTCACTGATGAAATTCGAAACTATGAAAACTAACTTCCGGTTCACTGCCTTGTTTGTTGCCACTGCGATGACGTGGTGCGTGCCCGCCTTGCATGCCGCTGACGCGCTGGCCAAAAAGCCGAATATCATTTTCATTCTCGCCGACGATTTGGGCATCGGCAATGTGGGTTGCTACGGCGCTGATAATTTCAAGACACCCAATATTGATAAGCTTGCGCAAAGCGGCACGCGGTTCGAGCATTGCTACGCGGCACCGTTGTGCGGTCCGTCGCGGGCACTGTTGCTGACCGGTCGCTACGCGTATCGAACCGGCATGACGGGCAACGACAGCGGGCCGCTGGTGAAGCCGGAAAACGAAACGATGATTCCAAAAATTCTCAAGCCCGCCGGCTACGTCACGGCAATGTGCGGGAAGTGGAGCCAGTTACCGATGCAACCGAGTGATTTTGGATTTGATGAATATCTACGTTTCAACGGCAGCGGTAAATATTGGAACACGCAGACGGGCAACAAGAGTTATACGCGCAACGGCGATGACGTGCCGTTGAAGGACGGCGAGTATCTCCCAGACACCATGCAAAAGTTTGTCGTGGATTTTATCGAGCGACACAAGGATCAGCCGTTTTACATTCATTATGCCATTTCGCACGTTCACGCCGAAATTTTGCCCACGCCTGATACCGCGCCCGGGACCACTGACCAATTCAAAATTTATCAGGACAATGTTGCCTACATGGACAAGTTGGTCGGCAAATTGTTGGCCGAGCTTGATCGTCTGAAACTTCGCGACAACACCTTGATTGTTTTTGCGGGCGACAATGGCACCGCTCAAGGTTATGCAGCGCGTTGCACCATCAACGGTGGCAAAGCCCTTTCCGGCAAGAAAGGTGAAATGCTCGAGTGCGGCGCGCTCGTGCCGTGCATGGTCAGTTGGGCGGGCAAGGTTCCGGCGGGCAAAGTGACGCCGAGCTTGATCAGCTTTGCGGATTTTCTCCCGACATTCGCTGAAGTTTCAGGTGCAAAAATTCCGTCGAATTTGGTGATTGACGGAAAAACTTTTGCACCGCAGTTACTTGGCAAATCCGAGGCGTGGCCGCGCGATTGGATTTTTGTCGAACTGGGGCGTCATTGGTATGACCGCGAAATGAATTGGAAACTGAATGAGTCGGCAGAATTTTTTGACATGAAAAATGCGCCGTATGCCGAGCCGCTCGTCGCCACGAACACTCAAAACCAGGCTGCCATTGCAGGTCGCGCGCACTTGCAGGAAGTTCTGAATCAACTCAACCCGGCTGGTGGAATCATGGATCCAGGTGATGGTTCGGGTCGTCACGCGAACAACGTGAAGCGAGCGGCGAAGAAGGCGGCAAAAAAAAACAAGGGTGGCAGCACAACGCCGGACAAAAGTGAAACGGAAAACGGTCCGAATGATTAAATTTTGAAAATTCTGTTCGAAAAATCCGACCAAAATGAAAATAAAGCGACTTACTAAATTTGCTGGCGTGATCGCGGCGGTATTGGCTGGTGCATTTTCTGCCCTGTCGGCGGAAACCAATTCGGCGCGACCGAACATCGTCTTCATCATCATTGACGATCTTGGCTGGCGCGATTTGTCCTATATGGGCAGT
>CAIKKJ010000041.1 GCA_903827955.1 uncultured Verrucomicrobia subdivision 3 bacterium | reverse complement strand
CGACTTTTTCCTCGGAGATAAAAAAATATTTTCCAAACTTCATCACCAGCGGTCGACCGGCGACGCGTGACGCCCAATACATCACCGTCGCGCCGAGCCACGAGCCGATGGTTCCCGCGAGCACGATGCCCCAGAGCGACAGCGGTATTTGCCCCGTGTGCGCAAGATGCGCGGCGGGCGGGATGACGATTTCGCTCGGCAGCGGGAAGAGCGAGCTTTCCACCGTCATCATGAAGGCGACGAGCGGATAGCCGCCGGATTGTAGCGCGTGGGAATACCAGTCGTTCAGCTTCTGAATCAATTCGTGCATGGCGGGTGGTTATAGCGGAAAAAGAAAACGGGGCAAGATTTGGCTGAGCTAAATCACGAAAGCTGCTTCCGCCATCTTGCTAGTTGCTTGGCGACTTCTTTGGTTCCCGGGGCGCCGGTGATGTTCCGTTTCGCCATCGCCGTTTTCAGATTGAACACGCCCAGCGCATCGCGGGCGAAGGTTTTATCCACGCCTTGCATTTCGGCGAGCGAGAGCTGATTCAGCGGCTTGCCGGTCTTTTCCGCCAGCGCCACGACCGCGCCGACGACGTGATGCGCGGCCCGGAACGCCATGCCTTTGCGCACGAGATAATCTGCGAGGTCCGTGGCCAGCAACGCGGGATCGCTCGCGGAGGTGGCGCACGCAGGCTTGTTCACCGTCGTATTATTCAACATCGCGGCCATGAGACGTGTGGTGGCACGCACGGTGTCGGCGGTGTCGAACAGGCGTTCCTTGTCTTCCTGCAAATCGCGATTGTAAGTCATCGGCAATCCCTTGAGCAGCGTGAGCAGCGCCATGAGGTTGCCGACGACGCGGCCGGTCTTGCCGCGCGCGAGTTCGGCGATGTCAGGATTTTTTTTCTGCGGCATGAGCGACGAGCCGGTGGTGTAGGCGTCGGCGATCTTGATGTAATTGAACTCGGTGCTGACCCAGAGAATCACATCTTCCGCGAGCCGCGAAATGTGAACGGCGAGCAACGCGGCGGCGGCGGCGAATTCGATCATGAAATCGCGGTCGCTCACGCCGTCCATGGAATTTTGCGTGAGCTGAACCTGCCCGGCGTCGTTCACAAAGTTCAGGAGTTTGGCGACGAGTTCCCGTTTTAGCGGCAGGGTGCTGCCGGCAATCGCGCCGCTGCCGAGCGGGCAGACGTTCACGCGCGAATGGCAGTCCCAGAGCCGCTCGCAATCGCGTTCGAGCATCTCAACGTAAGCAAGCAGATGGTGCGCGAGATAGACGGGCTGCGCACGCTGCATGTGCGTGTAGCCGGGGATGATGACCTCGGCATTCTTCTCGCCGAGCAAGACGAGGGCGCGCTGGAGATTGGCAATTTCGCCAAGCAGCGCGGTGACTTCGTCGCGCAACCAAAGCCGCACATCGAGCGCGACCTGGTCGTTGCGTGAGCGGGCGGTGTGCAATTTTGCGCCAGCGGGAACGCGCTTGGTCAACTCAGCCTCGATGTTCATGTGAACGTCTTCGAGTTCGGCCTTCCACGAAAATTTTCCGGCCTTGATTTCTTTGCCAATGGCGTCGAGGCCGCGCACGATGGCGGTGCATTCTTTTTTGGTGAGCACGCCGATGGCGCGGAGCATTTCGGCATGCGCCATCGAGCCAAGAATGTCGTGCCGCCACAGACGCCAGTCGAAAGAAATGGACTCGGTGAATTGCGCGACATCAGCGGCGGGGCCGCTCGCGAAACGGCCGCTGCGGGAGACGGGAGATTTTTTGCTCATAAATTCTGGCTAATTAAAACCACAGTCGGGCGGGAAAGACACTGTTTTTTGTTGCGCGTCGGCGTCGCCACGACCGCCAATTTGGTTGCTTTGACACGGGCAAAGGCTTACAAAGCTGCACCCGAAAAATGCCGTCGCCCATCGTCATCTGGATCTGGTTCTGCGCGTATCTGAATGCCGTTGGCTGGACGCTTTCCGCGCTGCACCAGTTGAACCGCACGGGTTACACCGCCGCCTTCGCCATCGGTCTTGGCGGTTTGCTGCTGTGGCGGCAAAAGACCGGCGCGCGGTTGCTGCCCAAAATCCGACTGCCCAAAATCCGCCGCCGGTTCCGGCGGTTTTTCCCGTTCGCTTTTCTCACGCTCGCGTTTCTCGCGTTTCTCGGCGGCGCGCTGCACGAGGCCTGCAACTACGATTCGCTGGCGTATCGCACCACGCGCGTGCTGCACTGGCTGGCGGCGGAGCAATGGCACTGGGTGCACACGGATTTTCCCCGGTTGAACACGCGCACCGCCGGTTTTGAATGGCTCACCGCGCCGCAGTTTTTATTTCTGCACACGGACCGGTTGGTTTTTTTGCTGAATGTGATCTCCTTTTTGCTGCTGCCGGGACGCGTGTTTGCCGTGCTCACGCGGCTGGGTGTGCGCCCGCGCGCGGCGTGGTATTGGATGTGGATTTTTCCCAGCGGCTACGGCTATGTGTTGCAGGCGGGCAGTGTGGTGAACGACATGTTCGGCGCGTTGCTCACGCTGGCCGCCTTTGAATTCGCCCTGCGCGCCGCCCGCGAAAAAAATATTTCACAGCTTTGGACCTCGGGTCTGGCGGCGGCGTTGATGACGGCGGTGAAGGCATTCAACGTGATTTTACTTTTGCCGTGGGGCATCGCGGCGTTGCCGGCGTTGCTGCTGCTGTTGCGCCGTCCCTTCGCCACGCTCGCGGTCGGCGCACTGGCCGTTTCCGCCTCGATGATTCCCACCTCGGTGCTGAATACACGCTACTGCGGCGATTGGATGGGCGCGAAGCTTGAGGAAACTCCCATCGGCGGCGGCCATGAGCTGCTGCGCTTGCCGGTCACTTCCGTCAACCTCGTGCTCTGGAACCTCGTGCCGCCGGTTTTTCCCTGCACCGGCCAATGGCAGGAACTGGTGCAGCGCGTGCTGCCAGAAACGTGGAAGGCGCGCATGGCCGGAAATTTTGAACCGGGGCTGGCGCGATTTATCTTGCCGGAAATGCAGGTCGAAGAATCCGCCGGCCTGGGCTGCGGCGTGACGCTGCTCGTGCTCGCCTTGCTCGCCAAAAAAATTTCCCGCCGCGAAGGGTGGCCGCCGAAGTTTTTCGCCTCCGAAACGCTCATCCTGCTTGCGGTTTGGGCCGGCGTCGGCGTGTTTGTTTTGCGCGTGGGCATTTCCGGCCCGGCGCGCTATCTATTGCCATTTTACGTCCTGCTCGCGGCGCCGGTGCTGGCCGGGCCGGTGGCAGGAAAAATTTTTCATTCACGCACGTGGCGCTTTGCCGGTGGCGCGGTCATGGCCGCCGCCGCCTTGCTGCTGGTCATCTCGCCGCAACGGCCGCTGTGGCCGGCGAACGCGATTTTGTCGGCCACGGATGCGGAACATTCCTCCAATCATCTGCTCCAGCGCGCGGCCAAAGTTTATTCCGTGTATGGCGGGCGAGCGGATTCATTTGCGCCGGTGCTGGCGGTGTTACCGCCGGCCGCGAATCCGCTGGGCCTTGTCACGTTCGACGAACCGGAGGCGGCGTTGTGGCGGCCGTTCGGGGCGCGCCGGATTCTGCACATATCCAAAGATGATTCGCTTGAGTTCGTTCAGCATCAAGGCATCCGTTACGCGCTCGTCAGCGAGGAATTTCTGGCGCATCACGCCCACACGGACGCCGCCGGTTGGCTGGCGCGCTACCAGGCGGAGCGCGTTGCAGAATTCATGCTGCCCATCCACGCCGGCAAGGAGCCGGAAGCCTGGTTGCTGGCGAAACTGCCGTAATTTTTCGGCATTCAACTCAAACCAGCGCGGAACGGTCGACAGGCCAGCCCGATTTTTTCGTTCGCTGAAAAATCCGGCGCAGGATTTTGGTGCATCAGGCTCACCAGGCTGTCGCTGCGGAAATTCAACTTCAGCCCGCAAACTTCCGCGGTTTTCAAGCCACACCACACGAGTCGCCACGGCACGGGCAGGAAATTGATTTTTTTGTCCTGCCGCCGGGCGACTTCCAAAAGCAATTCCTTGAACGGCCACGGCTGCGGATGCGCGGCGGTCAAAATCTGCGGTGCAATTTCAATTTTCCCTGCCGCAAAATTTTCCGCGAAGCCCGCCAGATCATCCGCGTGAACCAAAAATTGAATCTGCCGGCCGCCGCCGATCAGCGGCACGATGGTTGAATTTTGAATCTGCGCGGCCAGCCGGCCGAACATTCCGCCCGCGTCGTCGCCATGCACGAGGCCGGGGCGGAGGACGAGTGCGCCGTGGTCGAGCGCGATTTTTTCAATCGCCAGTTTCGCCTGTCCGTAAAGCGAGCGGCAGCCGGTAAACGCGCTGATGCTGGAGATGAAAATGACTTTCGGCACGCCCGCCGCGCGCGCCGCCGCGAGAATTTTCCGCGAACCCTCCACGTTCACCGCGTGAATTTCCTCGCGGCGCAGCGGCGTGAAATCGTAGGCGCAATGCACGAATGCCGTGACGCCGGCGAGCAGCTCCGGCGAAACGTCATCGCCGAGTTGAAACGCGGCGGCGCGAAAATCGCGCCCCGGCCGGCGCGTCAGCTCCAGGATTTCCCAGCCGCGCGCGGCGAAATATTTTTTCACAGCGCCGCCGACGTAGCCGTTGCTGCCGGTGATGGCGCAGATTTTTTTCATGCCGGACAAAATTTAACCACGGATAGACATGGATGAACACGGATAAAATTATTCCGCCGTTTCCCAGCCGATGCGGTGCGCGTTGGCCATCGCGGAAAAGGTGATCGTGTTCGCCGGAATGGTCGGCAGCACCGAGGCGTCAGCGATGTGAATTTTTTCCCAGCCGGGCAGCCGTCCGAAAATATCCGTCTCCAACGCGCCGGGATTCGCGCGCATGGGAAACGAGCCGCCGTTGTGAAAACTGCGGCCAGGATTGGGGATTTGCAGTTGCGGCGACAGCGGAATGCCGCCGAGCGCGCGAAAATTTTTCATCAGTTCGCGCACGACACGTTTGATGGCCGGACGCGGCGCAACATTGTCCAGCGCGCGCAAGTGCAGCCGGTCGCCGGAATTTTCGCGCCGCAAAATCATCTCGATGGCGCGCGAATCGTCCGAGTGCAAAAAGCCCTGCACGATGACGAGCCGCTCCTCCAGTTTCCGCGCGAGCGGTTCGAGCGCGCCGGCCAGCGGGCCGAAGCTGCGGCGCAACGCCTGGCCGATGAGTTCGCTGTAAGTGTAAATTTGCAAATGCACGGTGCGCGCGCTGATTTCCGGGCGCTGCAATTCGATGAACGCCTGACTCAAAGTGTAAAGCGCCTCGCGCCGCACGTCGCCCGCGCCGCGCGCGAGCAAGACGGGAAATAAAAAATACTGGCTGTCCTTCAGCCACACCGCTTGGTCGAACAGCGAGCGCGAGCGCAAAACAATTTGCGCGGTGGGAATCACGCCGGCGGCGAGATAGACGCGCGCGGCGGAAAATTTTAATTCCTGTCCGGACGCCATGTCGGTTGCGGAAATTTCCACGCCGTCCACCGCTTCCTCAACGCGAGTAACGACAACGCCGGTGCGGAGCGTGAAATTTTTATCCGCCGACATTTCGCGCACGGTGAAGGCGCTATTGTAGATGGCGTCATAGACGCAGCCCTGCATGCACTGGCCGCAGTGGCGGCAGTCGCCACCCCGGATGGCCACGCGGGCGCGGCCAAAACGCCAGCCGCGCGTGCGGAGGCGTTCGCGATGGTGTTGCAAGTTGCTGAGCAACATTTCCGCCTGCCGGCTGGCGCGGGCGGGCGGGGAAACATCTTTCGGCAGCGGAAACCATTCTTCCAAATCATCGGCCACTCCAGATAGTCCGGTGAATTTCGCCACGGCTTCGTAGTGCGCGGCGAGCTGCGCGTTCTGGATCGGCCAATCGGTAATGTCTGCGTCGCGATACGGCAGCATGGCTGCGCCCCAGACATTGCCAAGGCCGCCGAGGGCGAGCGACGGTTTCAAATCCACATTTTCGCCGCGCCATGGAATCCATTTTTCCGCGCCGCGATAGATGAAGTCGGAACCGAAGAGCAGCTTGTCTGGCAGATTTTTTTCACCGGGCGGGATGTGCGCTTGAATTTTTTTGAGCGCCGCCGCGTCCCAATTTTCCGGCGGCTGTGCGGCGAGCGATTGCACGATGGCGGCGCGCTCCGGCTCCAGTTGCTGGCCGGCGTCGAGCAGCAGGACGGTTGCGCCGCGCGCCAGCAGTGCCTTGGCGCACGACACGGCAGCGGGGCCGGAGCCGACGACGCAATGGATTTTTTCAGGCACGGTGCGGCACAGGGAAAATCATGGGCGCGCAAACTGCAAGCCTGTTCGCGGCGGGTCAGTTTGATTTTGTCCCCTCTCCCCCAAGGGGGCGAGGAAGCCGGAGCCTCACCGATTGCAGCGCCAACCTCTGAATCCAAATTCCGAACTGACCCCCACCGCCGTTCGCCTCCGAAATATGCGCTGGCAAATCACCGGTTGCTTGGCCAACATGAAGTTAAGTATTCCGCACTGAATCAGATAAATTTTTTATGACCGGTTCGCCGAAAGCCAAACCCAGCATTGCCGTGCTGATTCCCTGCTACCAGGAAGCGCTGACCATCGGTAAGGTCGTGACGGATTTCCGCCGCGAGCTGCCGGAGGCGGACATTTACGTCTATGACAACAATTGCACTGACGGCACGGCGGAAATCGCTGCGAAGGCCGGCGCGATTGTGCGCCGCGAAAAACGCCAGGGCAAAGGCTACGTCGTCGCCGCGATGTTCGAGCAGGTGGACGCGGACATTCTGGTGATGGTGGATGGCGATGACACTTACGAGGCCAGCCATGTTCACAAATTGCTGGAACCGATTTTGCGCGGCGATGCGGACATGACTGCCGCCACGCGACTCACGTCGCACGGCGAAAAATCTTTTCGCCCGCTGCACGTCGCGGGCAACCAGATGGTCTGCGGCATCATCAACTGGATGTTCAAGTCGAGCGTCTCCGATATTTTTTCCGGCTACCGCGCCTTCACCCGCGAATCGGCGCGTCAGATTCCCATCACCGCTGCCGGGTTTGATGTGGAGACCGAGCTCACGTTGCAGGCGCTGTATCGCGGACAAGTCATCAAGGAACTGCCCGCACCGTATCGCGCGCGGCCGGAGGGAAGTTTTTCCAAGCTGAACACTTTTTCCGACGGCTTCCTCGTGCTGCTGCGGCTGTTCCTCATCGTGAAATCTTACAAGCCGCTGACCTTTTTTGGCGCGATCAGCATCGTGCTGCTGCTGCTGGGATTCGCAGCGGGGCTGCGGCCGATTTTGGAATTCTTCAAGTTCCATTACGTCTATGCCGTGCCGAGCGCGGTGCTCGCCGCGTCATTGGTGCTGCTGGCGTTTTTCTCGTTCGGCCTCGGGCTGATTTTGAACAGTATGAATTTGCGTCTGCTCGAACTGGAAAAACTCGTGGCGAAAAATAAATGAGCCAGCCCGCCATCCAGGTCGAGAACGTCGGCAAAAAATATCTACTGCAACATCAGCAGCAAGGTCGCCGCTACAAGGCGCTGCGCGATGTCATCGCGGACAAGGCGAAAAGTTTTCTGAATCGGAAATCTGAAAATGGAAAATCAAATTCCACCGAAGAATTCTGGGCGCTCAAGGATGTCTCGTTTGAAATCGCGTCCGGTGATGTCGTCGGTATCATCGGCCGCAACGGTGCGGGCAAAAGCACGCTGCTGAAATTGTTAAGCCGCATCACCGAGCCGACCACCGGCAAAATCCGATTGCGCGGTCGCGTCGCGAGCTTGCTCGAAGTCGGCACCGGCTTTCATCCCGAGCTTACGGGGCGCGAAAATATTTTTCTCAACGGCGCAATCCTCGGCATGAGCAAGGCGGAGATCACGCGCAAGTTCGACGAGATCGTGGCGTTCGCCGAGGTGGAAAAATTCCTCGACACGCCGGTGAAGCGCTATTCCAGCGGGATGTATGTGCGGCTCGCGTTCGCCGTGGCCGCGCATCTGGAGCCGGAAATTCTCATCGTGGACGAGGTGCTCGCGGTCGGCGACGCGTCGTTTCAAAAAAAATGCCTCGGCAAAATGCAGGACGTGAGCAAAGGCGGGCGCACGGTTTTGTTCGTGAGCCACAACATGGGCGCGGTCACCACGCTCTGCCGCACGGGCATCTGGATGCAGCAGGGACGCTTGGTCAAAAGCGGCCCCGCGCGCCAGATTGTGGATGACTATCTCACCTCGAACGCCAGTTCGCAAACGGCGGTCATGGACTTGGGCAGCCTGCCGCGCCTCGGCGATTTTGGCCGCAAATTAAGAATTGAAAAACTGGAATGGCTCTCCGGTTTGCCGCTGCAACACGGCGAAATGGTTTCTGCGCGGATTCACTTTCGCGCTTTGCAGGACGTGGATGCCATCACCATGGGCATCGGTTTTTCAACGCTGGAAGGCATTCGGTTGCTGACTTACGAAACTGATTTTCAGGATGGGTATCGGGCGGATTTGAAGGCCGGAACTAGTTGCTGTGTGGATTTTTCGATCCCGGAGCTTTGTCTCGCTCCCGGGCTTTACGCACTCGACCTCGGCTCGCGTTCGGGTGACAGCTTCACCATGGATTATCTTCCCGCGTTTTCGCAGATTGAAATTAATATTGGATTGAAAACTCCGGGACACATTGCGCGTCAAGGCGCTGGTGTCCGGCTGAGGAGTGAGTGGCAGTGGAAGACGACTGCGGCCAGCGGGTAAATTTTTATCTCGAAACCCATTCAGCCAGATTTAGTATTTGTGTGATTCGATTATGATTAAAAAAGTTATCCGCGCGCTTGCCCGGAGTTGTCAGTGTGAAATTACGCGGATCAAACCGCCCGCGCCGCTGCCTGACATTCCTGATGCCGGACTGTATCAGCCGCTTTATTCCCCCTGGTTAGGAGGCGGTGAGTTTAAGACATACTATGACTTGGCCTCCCCAAAATCACTGGTTTCCCCGGATCGCTGTTATGTTCTTTACACCTTGATACGACAGGCCGTGTCGGTTCCTGGTGATGTGTGGGAATGCGGTGTTTACAAGGGCGGGACGGCGGCCATGATGGCGGCGATGTTAAGCCGCTTTGCGCCCGACAAACGTTTGTATCTGTTTGATACGTTCGCCGGAATGCCCCAGACCGATCCGACCAAAGACTGGCATCAGCAGGGGGATTTTTCAGATACATCGCTGGAATCAGTCCGCCAATACGTGGGCCATGAAAAAATATGCATCGCCCGCAAAGGCTTTATCCCAGACACCTTCAAAGGACTGGAGCAAGCTACGATTGCCCTCGCCCACATTGACGTGGATATCTACAAATCCATATTGGATTGCCTCGCCTTCATCTGGCCCCGACTGTCTGTAGGCGGATTCATTATTTTTGATGATTACGGATTTCCTTCATGTCCCGGTGCGCGAGCAGCGGTTGATGAGTTTTTTAAGAATCAGATTTGTGTCCCGCTGTGCCTGCCAACCGGCCAGGCTTTGGTGTTCAAACATGCCCAGTAATTTCGCATGAACACCCCTGACAACCGGCCATGCGTGCGGCGAATGTTAAAACGCGCCTTACAACATTTAGGACTCCGTCCGGGCGAGCAAACCTATGCGAGCGAAACTTCCAAATGCCGCGCGCGGCTGCTGCCGTTTTGCAGCGGCTACGGCGTGGACTTGGGCTTTGGTGGTGACCCGATTTCCGCGCAGGCCATCCGCGTGGACAGCCCGCGGCCGTATGCCGATACCGGCGCCCATTCCGTGCAGCTCGGCGGTGATGCCACGAAGCTGCACTGGTTCCGCGACGGCGTGCTGGACTACATTTATTCCTCGCACCTGCTCGAAGATTTTCCCGATACCGAAACGGTTTTGCGCGAGTGGCTGCGCGTGCTCAAACCCGGCGGCAACCTGATTATTTTCTGTCCCGACGAACAAATTTACCGCGCGCACTGCCAGCGCACCGGCCAGATGTATAACGAAAACCACAAGCACGCCGATTTCTCGCTGCAAAAAATGAAGGCCACGCTGCAACAAATCGGCGGCGTGAAATTCATCCACGAAAACCCGCTGGTGGACATTTATTCGTGGGAACTCGTCGCGCAAAAAATTTCCTGAACCAACATGACCTCCAAACTCCGCGGCTTTGCCGCCCGCTGGTTTCCCAAACTGCGCTCGCGGGAATTTTACATTGATTCGCCCGGCTTTCTGTCCGGCCTCGGCGATTCCGCGTGGCTGCTTTACGGCTTGGCGCGCTCCCTCAAACCAAAGGTCTGCGTCGAGATCGGCTCGGCGCGCGGCAAGTCCGCGTGCGCCGTGGGCCTCGCGCTGCGGCGCAACGGCGGCGGGAAACTTTACGCCATTGACCCGCACAGCGTGACGACTTGGAACGACACGAACTCCGTAGATTCCTTCGCCATCATCTCGGAAAATTTACGCCAGGCGGGCGTCACGGAATTTGTCGAGATTGTCCGCAAAACTTCCGGCGCTGCGGCGAAGGGCTGGGACAAAAAAATCGACCTCATCTTCATTGACGGCGACCACAGTTACGAAGGCGTGAAGGCGGACTGGGAATTATTTCTGCCGCACCTGAACGAATTTGGCGTCGTCATCTTTCACGACACGCTTTGGGATTTACGCCCCGACGGTCAGCACGACCGCGCGGACATGGGCGTGCCGCGATTCGTCGAGGAACTGCGCGCGGCGGGCTATCCGGTCATCACGATTGACCAGAACTTCGGCGTGTCGCTCGTGCAGCCGCGCAAAGGCGGCGTGAAACTGTCGCAATAAAATTGCGTTGAATTTTTCCGGTCAAAACAGGAATCTCCCCGCATGGGCAAGACAGCGGACATCGCCACTGCGGTCGTGACTCCGTTCGCCGGACTGGCCAACCGCGTCCGGCTCGGTTTTCCACGCGACTACTTTCAAGGCACTGGCGGCATCGGCGACGATCTGATGACCACGATGGTTTTCCGCGAGCTTAAAAAACGCGGCCACCACAACCTCGCCCTCGCCACGAATTACGCCGGCCTGTTCACCAATAATCCCGACATTGACAAGGTCATCTACAACCCGCGGCCGCGCCTGAACTGGCTACTGCGCGCCGGCCTGCCCTTCACGCGTCTCAGTTACGCGGAATACGATCCGTTGCGCGACGCCGACCAGATACCCGGCGAACACATCATGCTGACCATGTGCCGGCTGGCTGGCCTCGGCGGCCCGGTGGAACTGCGTCCGTATCTTTTTCTAACACCCGAGGAATTTACCGCCGGCAAGCTTGCGGACAACCAGGTGGTGATGCAGTCATCGGGCCTGTCCGCCGCGCATTCCATGCGTAATAAGGAATGGTATCCCGAGCGCTTTCAGGAAGTTTGCGCCGAACTGCGCTGTGATGTGACTGTCATCCAGCTCGGCCACGCAAAAGACCCGAAACTTGAAGGTGCGGTTGATATGCGCGGCCAGACCACGCTGCGCCAGTCCGCGGCCATCCTGGCAAATTCATTGGTGTTTGTCGGTCTGGTCGGATTTCTGATGCACCTCGCTCGCGCGGTGGATTGCCGGAGTGTGATCCTTTACGGCGGCCGGGAAAAGCCGTCGCAGACCGGCTACGTCGCTAATAAAAATCTCTACAGCCAAGTGAAGTGTGCGCCATGCTGGCTGCGCAACCCGTGCGACTTCGACCGCAAGTGCATGGACGTGATCCAGCCGCCGCAGGTCATCACCGCCGTCGCCGAGCAGATTTCAAAATACGGCACGCTGCTTGAAGTGCAGACGGCGAATCTCTAAAAGACGAAACCTGAAATTTGAGACCTGAGACCTGAAACTTTTTCGCGCCGCGTTTTAGGATTTCCGGTTTCAGGTCTCCAGTTTCAGGTCTCCAGTTTCAGGTTTGCTTCAATCTTGTCCACCATCGCATCCAGCGTGTGCTTCGTTCGCACCTCGTGTCGCGCGTTGGCAGTAATTTTTTCAAACAGCTCACGGTTACCGCAGAGTTCGCGGATGGCCCGCGCGCAGTCGGCCGCGTCGCCCGCCGCAAACGTCATCGCCGTCTCGCGATTGCGGAACAGTTCGCCACTGCCGCCCGTCGTTGTGCCCACAACGGCGAGGCCGCTGTGAATCGCCTCCAGCGGCGTGATGGCAAACGGCTCGTCCCACTCCGACGGAAAAACCAAAACGTCGTGTTCCGCATAAACCCGTGGCAAATCCGCGCGCGGCACTTTGCCGAGAAAAATCACGCGGTCGGCGATGCCGAGTTGCGCGGGCAGTGCGCGCAATTTTTTTTCGTAATCCGGCTGCAGGCCGCCGCCGGCGAGGGTGAGGGTGAGTCCGGAAAAATCTTTTTCCTTCGCCAGCAGCCCCAGCGCGGCGATGGCCGTGTGGGCACCCTTTTGCGAAATCATCTGGCCGACGTAGAGCAGTTTTTTCACCGGCCACCGTTCGCGCGGCGGCGCCGTGAACTGCGCCAGTTCAATGCCCCAATGGGCGACGGTGGAACCGCGCGTCGCGACGGCAATCCCGTTTTTCACCGCGGCCTGTCGGATGAAATCACTGCAAAAATGACAGACGCGGTTTTGCACCACCGGCCAGCCGCGCACGAGAAAGGTTTTGCCGAACAGCGCGCGGATGAGCCGGTTTTTTTCCGCCGCGCCTGTAAGCCACGCGCCGATGCGCCACGAAACGAAGTTGGTGTCCGACAAAAAAAAGGCCGTGCGGCAGCCGTGCCGGTGGGCGGTAAATGGCAGCCAGGCCGAAAGCCCGGCCTGGTTCCAGAAATAAACTACGTCCGGTGAAAATGCCTGCACCGCCTGCACCAGCTTGCGCGACTCAGCGCGTTTTTTGTGCGGCGGCGCGGCGGAATCCGGGTTGAACTGCAACGTGCGTTCCACCGCTATCTCACCGGTCGGCGTCTCCGTTTTTTCGTTTTGAAAACTGCTCGTGAGCACGCGGATTGCGTGGCCGCGCTGCCGGAGTTTTTCCACGACATCGCGGCAGCCCAGCTCGTAGCCGCCGATGTGGTGCGGCGGGTAGAGGTTGGTGACGACGAGAAATTTCATCGGGCGGCCAGGCTGAATTCGTAACCGCGCAGGATGGCCTCGGTGAACCGCGGCCACGAAAATAATTTGCAGCGCACCAGCGATTTGGCCCGCAGCTCGCCCCGCAATTTTTCGTCACGGGCGAGGCGCAGGATGTTCTGGCACCACGCGTCCTCGTCCGTGGGCGGCAGCAGGATTCCGGCGTCGCCGACGACTTCCGGGATGGACGTGGTGTTGGAAGCGATGACCGGCGTGCCGCATTGCATCGCTTCCAGCGGCGGGATGCCGAAGCCTTCCGCGAGCGACGGAAATAAAAATGCCACCGCGCCGCTGTAAAGCGCAGCCAGATTTTCATCCGGCACAAATCCGGCGATGATCACGCGTGCGCGGGCGCGCGGATGGGCGGCGAGCGCCGCTATCACTTCCGCGCTGTGGCTGGGATTCGGGCCGACGATGACGAGGTTGGCCTCCGGCAACTCGCCGGAATCCACCAGCGTGCCGAAGCAGCGGATGAGGTGCGGAAAATTTTTATGCCGGTCGTGCGCGGATACCGCGAGGAAATACGGCGCATCGGGAATTTTAAATTGCGCGCGGACGGCGGCGAGCTGCGCGGCATCGGTGACGGGCTGGAACAATTTTTCATCCGCCGCGAGCGGGGTGACGAAGACGTTTTCCGGCGGGATGCGCGAATAGTTCAACGCGTCGTTGCGCGTGGTTTCCGAGACGCAGAAGGCGAAATTCTCCGGCGTGAGGCAGGCCAGCACGCCGTCCATGAACGGCTTGGCGGGCCAGACAAAATATTCCGGGTTGGTCAGCGGGATGAAGTCGTGCAGCGTGAGAAATTTTTTGATGCGCGGATGCTCCCGCACCGCGCGCGGGAACGGCGTGTGCGGCGAGTGGAAGATGTCCGCCTGGTCGAGCCAGGCGGGATTGAAGTCCTGCTCGCCGCGCAAAAGGCGCGTGGCGCGGCTGGCGAGCAGCCGCCGCCGGGCGCGGGCGAGCAGCGAACGGTTGGTGATATTCCGTTGGATGGCGCGGACGACGTTCCGGCCGCGCCGGCTGCGGTCCAGTTGCGCTGGGTCGTAGGCCAGGCGTTGCTGCGGGTCAATAGATTGGGACTGGAGAAATTCATACGCCCCGGCGAGGTGCGCGCTGGCGGTGTAAGTTAGATCGCATTTTGCGGTGGCGCGCAGGCCTTCAAAAATTTTTCCGGCGACGCGTTGCGCGCCGCGCCGGGCAGTGCGTTCGTCGTGGGCGTGGCCGAGAAAGGCGATGTCGAGAATTACTTTGGGCTGGCGGATTGGCACAGTGCGCGGATTGTGCGATTTCTGGTCGTAAATGGCAAATGCGTAGGAATTGATTTGAGATTGGCCCGGCAAATCCGCAAATTCTGGCCGTTGCCATCATGAAGAATATCGTCGCCAAACCCAGTTCGCCGGTGCGGATGTTCTTTCCATTGATCCAAAAAATCCGGCGCGGTTATGCCCGATTCACCGACCGTATCGCCCGGCGGCTGGTCATCAGCGGCGGCCGGATCCGATTTTTGGATGCTGATTTAAATTTCCCCGAAGACGTGGCGCTGGTCTATTCCACCACCCTGTTTTGGGACGGGCCGGAAGCTTACGAACAGGCGACGAGCCGGGCGATTGCCCTGCTGGCGCAGCGGGCGCGGGTCTTTTTCGACATCGGCTCCAACATGGGTTTGTATGCGGTCTATGCCGGCGTGGCTTGCAAGGAGACGGTGACGTATGCGTTCGAGCCGGTGCCGGCCATCTGGGAAAAAAACTGTGCGTTCCACCGGGCTAACGGGCTGCCCGAGAAAAATGTTTTCCGCCTCGCCTTGAGCGATCGTGAAGGCGTGCAAAAAATTTTCATCCCCGTCTTCACCGGCGCGGTGGAGGTGGAACAGTCCGCCACGCTGCGCGCGGATTCCTGGCAGGCGCATCACGAAAAAGTCGAGACCGTGGAGATTCAATGCGTGACCTTGGATTCATTTGTGGCCGGGCAGCCGCTGCCGGACGGGCCGTGCGCGCTGAAGATTGACGTGGAAAATTTTGAGGCCGCCGTGCTGCGGGGCGCGAAAAAATTCATCGCCGCGCGCCGCCCGTGGATGGTCTGTGAAATTTTGCCGTGTGAGGACTTTGATTCCGCCACCAAAACTCTCCGCAACAACAACCGCGAAACGCTTGCGGTGGTGGATGAGCTGGGCTATGTGCCGTTTGCCATCACGCTGGACGGGTTTTTCCGGATGACGGCGGCGGATTTTTCCCGGCCCCGCCAGTTGAAGGACTTCCTGCTTGTTCCGCGCGAAAAAATCACGTCAGAAGTCGGCTACCTTGCCAGCAGCGACGTGGAACAGTTGTTGCAAACGAATTGAAAATCGGCCGCCGGCGAAGCCAATGTCATGAACGCGCCCAAACTTCAACGCTGGGAAATTGTTGCCAGCACCGGCAGCCACTTTGATGCGCTGGACGGCTTGCGCGGCGTGGCGATTCTGCTGGTCGTATCGTTCCACACACTTTACGTCAATCCCGACCACGGCTGGCTGGTGCGGATGTTCAACTGGGGTGTGATCCAGTCGGGCTGGATGGGAGTGCCAATATTTTTCGTGCTGTCGGGGTTTCTCATTTCCTATCCGTTTTTTCAGAAACGCGCGACGGATCCGCAGTTTTGGTATCAGCGCGGCTACGCGCGGCGACGGCTCGCCAAAATTCTACCGCCATTCTATCTCTCGGTGGTCGTATTCCTGATTTTTTACTGGCTGCAATTTCATGACGTAGCGTATTTCGAATCGGCGTGGAAGTGGGCTACGGGGCTGGCGAATTTTACGCCGGTGCCCGTGCCGTTCAATCTGTCTTACTGGAGTTTGCTGGTGGAATCACATTTCTATTTGCTGCTGCCGTTGTTGTTCTGGCTGACGCGCGGCCTGTCGGTGGAACGCACCGGGGCGGTGATTTTCGGTGTGCTGTTCCTCGTGCCGTTGCTGGCGCGTCAACTCGTCTGGCCGGAGAACGTGCATGTGCTGCCGGATTATACGGATCCGTTACAGGCGGAAATCCTGCACAAGCTGACGCGGTTTCCCTGCCAGTTGGATTACTTTGCGTGGGGCGTTCTATTTGCGTCGGTGTTCGTGCCGTTGACGAAGAAAGTTGCCTTGGAAAATTTGCGTGCGCTCGGCGGGCTGGGCTACGCTGGAGTGGGGCTGATGGTGGTGACGCTGGTCTATTGGGGCTTGTGGCAGGATCAATACGACATCAAGGCGCATAAAACGCAGTGGAGCATTGAAATCTCCCATCTGCTGCCGGCGGTGGCGGCAATGTTGATGCTGTTTTTCGTGTTCAATCCGGCGGGCTTGGGTGCGCGGTTCCTCGCGATGAAGTGGCTGCGGTTTGTGGGCATCGTGAGCTTTGAATGGTTTTTGTTTCACGGGCCGGTCGTCCGGCTGTTTCTCGATCATGCCGGAAAATCGCACGGCAGCGTGCTGGCGTATGCATGGGTGACGGTGGTGCCGCTGGCGGTGACTTTTGGTTTGTCGGTCCTCGTCTACCGGTATTTCTCGTTGCCAATTTTGAACCGCGTCCGCGATAGCCTAAAAAAGACCTGAAGATGGAAACCTAAAAACCCACGAGTGATTTCGTGACAGTAATCGGCAAGTGAACGGGAGCTTTATTTCTGGCCTCAAGTTTCCGGTTTCTGGTTTCCGGTTGCGGTTTAGGCGGGCAATGGCGTATTTTTACGGTGTTCAATTTTTGATGTCGCAAATATGACGAACCCCGCCCAAGCCATCCGGATGCTAATCACCTACGCGGTGTGCATTCCGCTGGCTATCATGATGGGCTATATCATGACGGAAGTGGGCAATCGCCCGGATTACTCCAACCTGTTCGTGGTCGGTCTCGTCATTGCGGTGCTGGCCTCGCCCATTTTCATCAAATGGCATTATCCGCTCATGGTGTTCGGACTGGGCTGCCCGATGTATTGTTTTTTTCTCAAGGGCAATCCGCCGCTGGCGCAAGTGGTGGTGATTTTGTGCTTCATCATTGCCCTGATTGAGCGGGCGCTCAACAGCGAACGGCATTTCCTCAAGGCCTCGGTGATGACTTGGGCGATGTTTTACACGGCAGCCATGGCGCTACTTACGGCGGAGCTGACCGGAGGCATCGGCCTGAAAGCACTTGGTGGCGATGTTGGTGGCGGGAAAAAATATCTCGCGATGTTTGTCGGTATCGCCACATTTTTCGCCTTGATCAGCCGGCGGATTCCGAAGGAAAAACGGACGTTGTATGTGGTGTTTTTGTTTCTGGCGGGAACGCCGGCCTTCTTCAGCGACTTGTTTCCGGTGCTGCCCGCCCCGTTGAACTACATCAACCTGCTGTTTCCGCCTTCCTCCGTGTCATCGGCGGCGGGAGATTTCTCCTTCGGCATTTCCCGCCTGGGCGCGATGGCCACCACCGCCGGTTGCGTGGCGAATTTTCTGCTGGCCCGGCATGGCCTGCGGGGAATTTTTTCCGGCCAGCACCCGGTCCGGTTTGGTGTTTTTGCGATGGCGATGATGCTGACGATGGTCGGTGGTTTCCGTCTGACCGTGATCAGCTATACCGAAACTGTGTTGATGCTATTTTTCATGGAAGGGCTGCACCGCACCCGGTTGTTGCTGGTGTTCGCGTTGTTCGGGACGATGGCGCTCGCCGTGCTGATTCCGTTTGCGAGCAAGCTGCCCTTTACCTTTCAGCGGTCCATCTCCTTTTTGCCGCTGCATCTGGACTCCGCCGCCGTGATGGATGCCGATGGCAGCAAAAAATGGCGTGAACAAATCTGGAATGATGTCTGGCCAAAAGTTCCGCAATACCTGCTGCTGGGCAAAGGCTATGCCCTGCATGCGGATGATTTTAGCATGATGGGCGGCGGCGCATTTGAAGGCACCGCGTCCGGCTTCGACCACAGTCAGGAAGGTCTGGCCGTCTCCATGGATTATCATAATGGTCTGCTCTCAACCTTGATGCCGTTCGGCCTGTGGGGGATGATCAGCTATCTGTGGGTCGCGCTCGCGGCGATTTTTATTTTGTATCGCAACTACCGCTACGGCGATCCGGAGATAAAAACCGTCAACGCCCTGCTGTTCGTCATGTCCTTGAACCGTTTCATCGGCTACTTCTTCCTGTTCGGCAGCTACTCGGATGACATCGGCGAATTCGCCAAGCTCGCGGGCTTCAGCGTGGCATTCAATTGGGGCATCCGCTCCGCGCCGTCGGTCAAAGCCGTTGCCAGCCAGATGATCCGTCGCCTGCCGTCCCGGCCGGATCAGCCGCACATCCAGCCCGTCTGACCGCGCGTGAAACCCCGGCTGCTAGTTCTGGAACTGTGGGGCCTCGGCGACCTCGTCATCGCCACGCCCTTCCTCCGCGCGGCCACGGAAAAATTCGAAGTCACGCTCGTCGCCAAACCCTTCGCCGAAGAATTACGCCCGCGCCTCTGGCCGGACGTCCGCGTGCAGGTGTTCACCGCGCCGTGGACGGCCTTTCACGGCAAATATAAATTCTGGCACTGGCCGTGGCGGGAAATGTTCCGCCTGCGCCGCCGGCTCGTCACGGAAAAATTTGACTATGCCGTCTCTGCCCGCTGGGATCCGCGCGACCATTTTGCGCTGAAATTTTTCGGGGCGGCGCAACGCCTCGGCTTTTCGCGCCTCAAAAGCCACCGTTACCTTACCACCGAACTGCCGCGTCCCGATCCGCTGGCGCACCGCTACGAATTCTGGCGCACCGCCGGTCGCGCCCTCGGTCTGGAACTACCCGCCCGCACCGAATTGCCGCTGATGCCGCGGGCGCACCAGGCCATCGCGCTCGTCCATTCCGGCGCGCGGCTGCCGGCGCGCATCTGGCCGCTGGAAAATTTCCAGCGCCTCGCCGCGAACCTGCGCGAAAAAAAAATCACCGTGCAGCTCGCCTGCGACCCCGACCAGCTCGCCTGGTGGCAGGCCCACGGCGAAAATCCCGTCTGCCCGCGCACCGTGCCGGAACTGCTCGCGCACATTGACCGCGCCGGCATTTTCATCGGCAACTGCTCCGGCCCCGGCCATCTCGCGGCGATCTGCGGCGTGCCCACGTTCACGCTCTACGGCCCGTCCATGCACGAATGGTTTGTGCCGCTGCATCCGCAGGCGGAAATTTTTGAAGGCAAAGGCTGCCCTTATAAGCCGTGCTCGGATTATTGCCGCTACGAAAAACCGTTCTGCCTGCACGACGTGACGGCGGCGGAAGTCTGGCCGCGCGTCGAATTGTTTACCGCGAAGCACCTGCCAGCACCGAGCGATAAAATTCCGTGAAGCGCGGCCCCGCGTTCGCAAAAGAAAATTCCGCGTCCACCCATTTCCGCCCCGCCGTTGCGAGCGATTCTCGCAGCGCGACATCTTGCATCAGCCGCCGCATCTCGCTGGCCAGCGCGGACACTTCCAGCGGCGCGGCCAGCGCCGCGCCACGCTTCACCATTTCCGGGGCGAGGTTGATCTCCGTGGAGACAATCGTCGGCAGCCCCAGCCCGATGGCCTCCGCCTGCGCGATGCTGCACGCCTCCCAGCGCGACGGCGAGACGAACGCATCGGCCATTTTCAAAAAGCCCCATTTCACCGCGCCAACCTGCGGGCCGGCGAAAATGATTTTATCCGCGCAGCCGAGTTTTTTGGCGAGCTGCTCCAGCAATTCACGGCCGCCGGCAAAGTCCGGGCCGATGAGCACCAGCCGCGCATCTGCCGTGCGCGAAATTTCCGCGAACGCCGGCACGAGAAAATCCAGACCCTTGGTGTTCACGTCCAGCCGTCCGAGATACGCAAATACAAATGCCTCCGCCGGGATGCCCAGCGCCGCGCGGGCGGCGGGGACGATGCCTGTCTCGGCCGGCAACCGCACGAGGTTCGGCTGCACAAAAATGGTTGCGGCCAGGCCGGGCAGGATGAACCGGCTGCGTTGCTGCTCGTGCCGTGTCAAAAAATGCAGTCCGTCCATGCGGCGGATGAAGCCGCTGAAACAATTCAGAAATGTGAATTTTTTCAGCGCGTGCCAGCCGCCGTTGAAATGCAACTGACCGTGCGAGGTGAAAACTTGCGGCGTGGAATTTTTTTTCAACGCGCGTCCCAGCGTGTCGAGCCACGGCTCGATGCCGTGAAAGTGAAAGACCGTGCGCGGAGCTTCCGCCAGCTTCAGCGCCCGGGCGCAGAAATCTTCCGTGGCCAGATCAAATTCCTGGATTGGCAGATGTTCAATGGGTTGCCGGCGTTCGGCGGCGATGTGCGGGTCGGCGGGCGACAGCGCCTGGACTTCCAGCCCTTGCTGCAACTGGCATTCCATGAACGCCATGATCGCGTTGCACGGCCCGCAGGACAGCCGCGCGCTGTTCGGAAAAACATGGACGACGCGCGGTGCGGTGGCAGTGATCATGGCGGCAGGTTCAGTCTTATTGATGGAAAAACCCCGGCGCAAAATTTACGGCGCGGCCGGTCGGTCGGAAAGGTTTGGCGCCGGCGGCACCGGCTTTTCCTTGTTGTGCTCGCCGTAGCTGATGAGTATCGCGCCGAGCACGATGAGCGTCACGCCGCCCCAGCGCACGGCATCCACGCGTTCGTGCAAAATGAATTGCGCCGCCAGCGTGGTCATCACAAAACTGACCGCCGTCAGCGGCCAGACAAAACTCACGTCGCGCTGGCCGAGCAGGTATTGCAGCAGGATGAAAAAAATCGTTTCCAGCAGCAGGCCGAGCAAAACATTTTTGTTCGTGAACCAGTTGCCGACAAGCGTAAGCACGTTTTTCCACGTCGCCACGCCGGCTGTCTGGCGTTCGGTGTAACGCGCGCCGATGACGTTGATGCCCTGCTTGAGCGTGATGACGCCGAACGCCTCGAAGGCGAAGGCGATGAAAAGAACGATCAATATTTTTGCCATATCACAAATCCTGGTAGCGGATCAACTGGATGCCGAGTTTTTCAACCGCCAGCTTTACGCGCGGGCTGACGAGAGCATCGAACTCATGCTTAAACTTGTCGAGCGACGGATGCGAGTAAAGCTCCGAATCGCCGGCCGGCAACTCCGGCAGCAGCTGCAAAACATAATCCTCATCCACGCGCGAATCCTGCAGCAAGCCAAAGGTGATTTGTGCGTGGCGGATTTTTTTTGCCCTCAAAACTTTTTTGGCGCGTCGGGAAAGAAAGTCAAAGATGGCCGCGTGCGAGACCTTGTAAAATAGGTTTCCGCGCGACAGCCGGCGGCTGCGTGCCCGGCAGTCGCGCGTGAGCCGCAGCTGCGTAATGCGGAGTTTGTCCGCGTCGGCCATGAGAATTTTGAAGATGGTCGGATGCAGGTGCAGGTGCAGGTGGCCGTTGACGTGGTCGAGCGTCAGGCCGGTCGCGTGAAATTTCTCAAACTGCGCGTGGATTTCCGCGCGCAGTTGTTCGCGCAAATGGCGTTTGAAAAAATAATTCATCCCGACGCCGACGGGTGAATTGCTGAATTCGCCGCGCGCATTGACGAGACCGGGAATCTTTTCCGGCGGCAATGCGGCGTGCCCCATCAAAAAAGTCAGATGCAATCCGACGCCCAGTTGGGGGTTTTCCTGCGCGAGCCGCACGGCTTCATCAAAGCCCGGCTCATTCACCATCAGGCTGGCCGTCGTCAAAATGCCGTCGCGGTGCGCGCGGATGACGGCCGCGTTGACGGAAGATGACAGGCCGAAGTCGTCCGCATTGACGATGAGTCGGCGCGTTTCAGGGCTGGCCATAGCTGGGCGAAGTGGCGCCGGCGGCATGGCGCAGCCAGGATTTGAAGATCAGTGCGAGCTTGTGCGGCTTGGACAATTTCAACGGCTGCGCGCCGAAGACATCGAAGCGGCCGCGTTCCAGTTTTTGCAGTAATGCCCAATAGACGCTGCCCATCAGCTCGGCGGCGACCATGGCCTGGCGGTCAGCCGGCGGCAAGGTTTTTTGCGCGCGCGAATAAAAGTTCTTCGTGCGGGCGGCGATGCTTTGGGCGAGTGCCTGATAGCGTTCCGAAAATTTCCCGTCCAAAATCTCCGCTTCGGTGACGCCGAATTTTTTCAGCTCGCTCAGCGGCAGATAAATCCGTCCGCGCGCGGCGTCGTTCTTCACGTCGCGCAAAATATTCGTGAGTTGCAACGCCTGGCCGAGTTGGACGGCGTAATCGCGGCATGCGGGATTTTTGTAGCCGAAGATCTCGATGCTCAACAGGCCAACCACGGAGGCGACACGGTGACAATATAGTTCCAGCTCGTCAAAATTGTCGTAGCGTAATTTTTCCAGGTCCATTTCGCAGCCCTGGATGAGTTCGTCAAATAGCGCGAACGGCAGTTTAAATTTTTGGATGACCGGGGCGAATTCCTGGTTGAGGACGAACTGCGGAGGTTTGTTTTCGCAGGCGCGCCGGATGTCCGCGCGCCAGGCGGCAAGCTGTGCGCGGCGTTTTTCCGTCGGCACGGAATCTTCATCGGCGACATCATCCACCGCGCGGCAGAAGGCGTAGAGCGCGGACATGGCATCGCGTTTTTCGCGCGGCAACAGGATGAAAGCCAGCGCGAGGTTGGAGGCGCTTTTTTTGGTGAGCGCGTGGCTGTGCTGCATGGTCAGGGGCCGCGCGGCGGTTGGTCGGGGTCGCGCATGGGCGGCAAGCCGCCTTTTTCCGCGAGCGTGGGATTGTGCTGGCGTTGATGGCGTTTGCGGCGTTGCTTGCGGTGGCGCTTCTTAGATTTTGGCCGGTAGAAAACCATCCAGAGCGTCACGGCGCATACCGACACGCCGATGGCAACGGCCATGATGGCGAACATGACCCAGTCGGCCTTGGCCCCGTTGGCTGGTAATTGAAACATCTTTTAATCAGTCGGCTGCGCTCGGCGAACCGTGGTCGCCTTCAAATTTCAGGTTCAACCGCTGCATCCGATAACGCAGCGAATGACGGGACAGCTTAAGCCTTTCGGCGGTGCGTGTCAGGCTGAAATTATTCTGCTCCAGCGTGGTCTGGATGATTTCGCGCTCGTGTCGCCCGAGGGCGTCATCCAGCGATTCGTCCGGCGTGGCGGCGGACGTGGGTTTTTGCAGGCGGGATTCTACGGCAAAATCCGGCAGGACGGCCGGCTGAATTTCGCGGCTGGTTTCCAAAATCAGCGCGCGTTCGATAACGTTGCGGAGCTCGCGCACATTGCCGGGCCAGCGTTGTGCGAGCAGTTTTTGCCGCGCGGCCGGCGTAAAGCCGTTGACGGTCTTGTTCATTTTCGCCCGGAAATTTTTCAGGAAATGCTCGGCCAGCAGCAGCACGTCTTCGCCGCGTTCACGTAGCGGCGGCAAATTAAACTGCACCACGTTTAGGCGGTGAAATAAATCTTCGCGAAAATCCCCCGTTGTAATCGCCTGCGCAATGTCGCGGTTCGTCGCGGCGATGAGCCGCACATTGACGCGCAATTCTTCCGTGCCGCCGACGCGCGTGAACGTGCCGTCCTCCAGAAACCGCAGCAGTTTCGCCTGAAGCGGCTTGCCCATGTCCGCGATTTCATCGAGAAAAATCGTGCCCTTGTCGGCTTCTTCGACACGGCCGAGCTTTTGTTTGACCGCGCCGGTGAACGAACCTTTTTCGTGGCCGAACAATTCACTTTCCAGCAGCGCCTCGGGGATCGCCGCGCAGTTGATGCGGACGTAATGCTCGTTGCGCCGGTTGCTCAAGCTGTGCAGCGCGCCGGCGACGAGCTCCTTGCCCGTGCCACTTTCGCCGAGCACCAAAACGCGCGCATCGGTCGCAGCCACGGTGCGGATGAGCTGGCGCAGTTCGCGCAGTTTTGCCGACTCGCCGACGATTTGCTCGAGGCCGATGATTTCGCCGGCGCGGGAACGCAGTGCGGCGTTTTCACGCAACAGGCGGTAGCGTTCCGCACAGCGGGCGATGGCGTGAAACAATTCCTCTGGCTCGAACGGCTTGGCGAGGTAATCGAGCGCGCCGGCCTTGATGGCCTCGACCGCGAGCTTGGGCGTGGCAAACGCGGTGATCATCAGCGCCGGGATTTCCGGCCACTGGTTTTTTAGCTTGGTGAGAAATTCATAACCCGTCATGCCGCCGAGGCGGGCATCGGTGATGACCATGAAAAAATCCTCCGTGGCGAGCAGCCGCAGCGCTTCTTCGGCGGACTCGGCGGCGCGCACGGCATAGCCTTCGTCGCCCAGCATGATCTGGAGCGAACGGCGCATGTTTTTCTCGTCATCCACGACGAGCACGGGTGGCAGCGGGAGGCTCATTGCACAAACGGTTGCGGCAGCGATTTTGCCGGGAAGGTTACGATGAATTTCGCACCCTTTCCAAGATTTGAATTATCATGATTTGAATTTCCCGGTTGCGATTCCACACGCACCGTGCCGCCGTAAAGCTCCACGTTGTGTTTCACGATGGCGAGCCCGAGGCCGGTGCCTTTTTCCTTGGTGGTGAAATATGCCTCGAAGATGCGCTCGCGTTTTTCCGGCGGAATCCCCGGGCCGTCATCGGCCACGGAAATCACCACGGCATGGTCGCGCCGGGTTTCGGCCGTGATGACAACGGTGCCGCTGTCGCCCAAGGCTTCACGCGCATTTTGCAACAGGTTGACGAGCGTTTCTGAAAGGTGCCCGCGCTGCATCAGCAACGGGGGAAACGGCCCGGATAATTTTGTTTTTACGTCAATACCCGTTGGCACGGCGGCGGGGAAAACCTGCGCGACCGCCTTCTCAATTTTCGCGATGACGTCCAATTTTTCTACGCGGCCTTCGCTCAACTGTGCGTAGCCCATGATCTGCGTGATGACCCGGTCGGCGCGCGCGACTTCCTCTTGGATGATTTCAATCTGCTGGGCGGCGGAATTTTTATTCTCGCGCACGGAACGTTCCAGCGAGTGGGCGGCGTTGTTGATCACCGCCAGCGGATTTTTGATCTGGTGCGCGAACTCCGCCGCCAGCCGTCCGGCGGAGCGCAACTGCCCTTCGCGTGCGGCGAACTCGCTGGCTTCCTCGATCGCGAGCCGCTGCCGTTCCAAAAACGCCTGCACGCCGTAGCTGGTGATGGTGACCAGCCACAGCACCAGCAGCCGCAGGAAAAAAACTTCGCCCAGTTCATCGCGCGGTGTGTAGTTGAGCGCCCGCAAATCCTCCTCGGACAGGCTCGCGGTGATGGAGTGATCCAGCACCGCCACCACCACATAGCACAGGCTGATGGCGAAGTTCAGGAACAACTGCGAGAAACCCGGCGGCACGCTGACGCTGTTCCGTAAGATCAGTCCGATGAACAGCCAGAACAGGATGCTGTCCAGTCCGCCAGTGATCAGGGTCATTCCCGTCAGCAACAGGCCGTCCGTCAGCGCGCTGGTCACCACCGTCCATTGCAGCAACGCCATCGGCACGCGCCGCCCGGCCATGACCGGAATGGCCAGGAAAACATTGGCCAAAATATAAAACCAGAATACCAGCTGCACGGTCTCCACCGTAATGGTGAGCGAATTCAAGGCGAGCGCCATCCATTGCGACCGGTAGTTGAAGGAATACAGAACGATGCCTACGAGCACCGCCTTGATGGCCAGCATCGTGTTGCGCTCCATTACCTCGATGCGCAGCCGGGCGCGATCCGGATCCGGCGCGGGAATCTCAAACAGCGCCGGCAGCCGCTTCAGCCATTCGAGTCGCCGGGATTTCATGCAATCAACGCAACTGTTTCAAGACGTGCTCCGCAATCTTTGCGACCGGCCACAAACGGCCGATGCCTTCGTAACCGCACGATAACATTCCCTCGTCCGGCCCGATGAATTTCGCACCGCGCTTTTTCAACGTCGCCACGTTGGCCTGCGTGGCCGCGTGCAGCCACATTTTTCCGTTCATTGCGGGCGCGATCAAAATTTTCGCCTTGGAATTTAGTGCCAGCGCGATGCACGTCAGTGCATCGTCGGTGATGCCGTGTGCCAGCTTCGCAATGACATTTGCCGTCGCCGGCGCGATGATGAATAAGTCGGCTTCGTCCGCGAGCGAAATGTGCGTCGGCTGCCAGCCTTCGACCTCGTCGTAGAGATTCGTCACCACCGGATTGCGCGTGAGCGTCTTGAACGGCAACGGCGTGATGAAGTGCTGCGCGTCCGCCGTCATTACCACGCGCACATCGCACTTAGCCTTCGTGAGCAGCGACGCGAGATCCGCCGCTTTGTGCGCGGCGATAGAACCAGTCACGCCGAGAACGATTTTATTGGAAACGCTCATGCCACAATCTTAACTGATATTCACAATCCGCAATTCAAAACTCCGGCGCGTGTGACCGCGCCACGCGCATCTTCTCCGATTCCACCACCGCCAACGTGCGCCGCAAATCTTCCTGCTTGGACGTGCTGATGACGAGGTAATCAAAATTTTTCCACTGCGCGACCTCCTGTTTTGCCGCCGCGAGACGTTTCTTGATGACCGCCGCGTCGTCTGCGCCGCGCTTTTTCAACCGCGTTTCCAAATCGTCCAGCGACGGCGTGGTGAGAAATACCGTGACCAGCGCGCGTTTCAATTCCGGCTCCTCTTCCGCCGCCGCGCGAATAGTTGCCGCGCCTTGCACGTCCACGTTCAGCAACACGTCTTTGCCCGCCCGCAGTTTTGAGAGCAGTTCCGATTTCAGCAAACCATAGCTGTTGCCGTAGACCGTGGCGTGCTCGAGAAAATTTCCCGCCTGCACGCGCCGGAGAAAATCTTCCGCCTTCAAAAAATAATAATCCTCGCCGTCCTTTTCGCCCTTGCGCGGTTCGCGCGTGGTGCAAGTCACGGCGCGCGTCATGCTCGGGCACGCCACCAGCAAGCCGTCGCACAAGGTCGTCTTGCCCGCGCCTGACGGTGCGGAAATCAACACTAACAACGGCGCTGGTTTTTTTTCGGCCATGATTTATTCCACGTTTTGCGCCTGCTCGCGGAACCGTTCAAGCTCTGTCTTGAGCGTTACCACCTCGCGTGAGATAACGGCGTCATTCGCCTTCGAGCCGATGGTATTGATTTCGCGGTTCATTTCCTGCGCGAGAAAATCCAATGTGCGGCCGACCGGCTCCTTCGACTTCGCGCAGTCCGCGAACTGCTGGAAATGACTTTGCAATCGGGTCAGTTCCTCCGTGATGTCCGAACGGTCGGCGAACAAAACAATTTCTTTCAACAAGCGTTCGTCATCCGGCGCGATATTTTCCAACCCCGCCGCCTTGATGCGCGCCAGCAGATTCTGCCGGTAATTCTCCGCCGTCTGCGGCGACTGTTTCTGGACTTTGCTGACCGCGCCGCTCATCACGCCGATGCGCGCGGACAAATCCTTCGCCAGATGCGCGCCTTCGCGTTCGCGCATTTTCAGCAGCGCGGACAAACCGGCGTTCAACGCCTTCTCCACCGCCGGCCACAAATCTTCCGACTCCGCCAGTTGCTCGTCGGTTTGAAAAACGCCCGGTGCGCGCAAAACCTGGTCGAGCGTGACCGCGCCGGAAATTTTCAGCGCCTTGCCCAGCCGCGCGAATTCCGCCGCGTAATCCTTGGCCAGCGCGTGGTTGATGTGTTTGCGGGCGGATTCTTTGCCCTCGGCGGCATGAAGCGAAACGCGGACGTTCACGCGGCCGCGCGCGACGACGCGGTTGATGGCGTCGCGGATCTGCGCTTCGAGCATGTCCAATTCGCGAGGTAGCGTGACCGAGACCTCGGCCTGCTTGCGGTTGACGCTGCTCAACTCGACCGTGATCTTGAAGCCGTCTTGCGCGCACTCGCCGCGACCGTAACCCGTCATGGATTTCATTCGGCGCAATATGCGAAAAGCGGGCGCGCAGGGCGAATCAATTTTGGCGCAACCCGCCTCGTCCCCATCTTAATTAGGACTGACCCGCAGGTCAGCCCTGCCAAGCCAAGTCGGCGTAGGGCTTCGTTTTTTTGCGGATGAGCTTCAATGTGGCTCCGGGCCTTGCGTCACTTGCACAAGGTCGGCAGGACGCAGCCATTTCGCAAACGCGGCCTGAACTTCCTTCGCGTCGAGCTGCGCATAAATTTTTCCAGCGCGCACCGGTTCATCCAACGGCAAGTCTTGACCGGAACGCGCTAGCCAGCCGCCGGCGATGCTGCCCACGCTGGCCTCGGCGAGCGGAATGTCGCGCAGCAGCATGAGCTTGGCCTGGTGCAATTCGCGTTCGGTTACTTTTTCCGTCTGCATTTGTTTCAGGTCGCGCAGAATCATCGCCCGTGCCTTGGCGACATTTTGCGGGTCGCACGCGTAAGCGGATTGATAGACGCCGCGTGTCTGGCCGATGTTGAAGCTGGAGCCGACGTAATAAACCAGCCCGCCCTGCTCGCGCAAATCATGATAGAGCCGCGTGGCGTAAAGGCCGCCGCCGAGAACGTGATTGCCGAGTTGCAGCGCATAATAATCGGCGTTCGTGCGCGTGAGGGCGAGCGTGTGGGCGAGGGTCACTTTGTTTTGCACGCGCGCCGCGTCAGGAACCTGCGTGACCACGGCGGAATTGTTTGGCGCGGTCGGAAACAACGTGTTCGGCTTTTCCCCTTGGGCCAGCCAGCCGCCAAAGTTTTTCTCGATGGTGGCCACAGCGTTCTCAATGGAAATATTTCCAATAACCACAATCGTGGTCAAATCAGGTCGGAACGCGCTGGCATAATAATTTTTCACATCATCAATCGTCAGTGATTTGACGCTGTCTGCTGTCGCCTCGCGTTGCGCTGGGTCGCCTTTGGGAAATAGCGCGGCGGTCAGCGCATGACCGGCGATGTGGTCGGGGCTTTGCAGTTCGCCGGCGACTTTCGCGGCGAGCTGCGTCTGGATGATTTTGAAATCAGTTTCCGGCAGCGCTGGCGAAAGTTCGTTGTCCGCGAGCAACTGCACGCCGCGCGCGAAATTTTCTGGCAGCACTTCGAGCGAAAAATCCGCGCCGGCGGTTTCGTTGGCGGCAATGTCGTCCAATGCCTTTTGGAAGGCGAGACGGTCGAGTGATTTTGTGCCGTAGGAAAACAGTTCGTCCAGCGCGCGATCCACGCCGTCCTTGCCGGCGGGCGTCTGCACCTTGGCGTTGTTTTTCACGCGGCCGCGCACGCTGACCGTGCCGCTGACAGACTGTGGCTGCACAATCAGCTTGATTCCATTGGATAGATTCGTTGTGAACGGGTTCAACGTCGAGACGGGTTCAGGCAGTTTGTCGGTGAGTTTTTTCGCCCACGAAGGCAGTTTCACGTTGGCATTTTTGGCTGCTGTGAAATTTTCCGCGCCACCAAAACTTTTGGAGGAAATCGGTTTGCCAGAATCTTGCGGCGTGAGAATCGCGGTGATGGCGTGTTCGAAATCGAGATACTTTTTGGCAACGCGGTTCACATCGTCCACGGTGACTTGGCGGATGGCGTTGATGTCGTCGTCGGGAGAATTGCGGCCTTCGATGGCGACGGCGCTGGACCAAGCGTTTGCCAAGCCTTGAATGGAATTTTTCGCGAGTTCGGCACTCATGATTTCATGGCGCTTGGCGGCTTCGACAAGCTCGGCACTGATGCCGTTGGTGATTTCTGCGAGCAGAATCTCGTTCACGTTGTTCACCAAATTTGTCGGATTACCGCCGCTTGGAAATCCGGCGATGGCGTAGCCCAGGCCGGCATGTTGCAAGGTTTCATATTCAAATTGCGCGAAGATGGCCTTGCCGTCCGGCACGAGACCGTAAAGTTTACCGCGCTGGCTGCTCAACACGTCAGATAAAATCTGGGCGGCGGCAAAGTCGGGGTTGTCCGAGCCGGGAAAGCGAAAAACGACTGCGGTCATGCCGTAGGGCAAATCGGTGTCGCGATGTAAAGTGGTTGGTTTTACAGGTGAAAAATTATATTCCGGCCGCACGGGAAGTTTTTTGGCGGGCAGGCTACTGAAGATTTCTTTCACTTGTGCGAGTGCTTTAGCGGGTTGCACATCACCAACGATGACGAGGATGGCGTTGTTCGGGTAATACCAGTCGTCATGAAATTTGCGGAGATCGGCACCGGTGGTTTTGTCAAACGACGGGCGTGAACCGAGGGCGTCGTGTTCGTAAGGCGAACCTTTGAACATGGCTTCCAGGAGTTGCGTGTAGAAAACGTAAACGGGATTCGACAAATCCTGTGCAACTTCCTGTTCGATCGCGCCGCGCTCTTTTGTCCAGAGCGATTCGTCCGGCAAAAGTTTTTTCATCCGCGTCGCCTCAATGCGCAGCGCGACCTCAAGATTTTCCGACGGCGTGGTGAAAAAATATTGAGTGACGGCCTGTTGTGTGTCGGCATTGTCATTGCCGCCCATCGCGGCGGCAGCGGCGGCAAGTTGATCGGCGCTCAACCCGGGGCTGCCGCGAAACATCATGTGTTCCATCGCGTGCGCGGTGCCGGGAAATCCGGCGGGTGTCTCGTCGGAACCGACTTTATAATTCACCATTGTGGTGACGACGGGCGCGAGTGTGTTGCGGACGATGATCACTTGCAGACCGTTGGGAAGTGTTTCGCGTAAAATCTCCTGGGCGGTGCTGGCTCTAGAAAAAAACAGCGCGATGAAAAAGCCAGAAGCAAGCAAGAAGCTTTTTGCATTAAAATTTTTTGAAGTCATAAAAATTAAATTTCAGACAACCATAAACACGCGCCGTTCAAGAGCGAGAAAAAAAGCCGTTGCGCAGTTGCCAGCAACCGTGATTCCCGTAAATTTTCTGGGTGAATTTGAACTGGGATAAATTGTGTGCGCTGGCGACAAAAGAAGTTGAGATGACGTTGGCGGAGTTGCCGGGGCCACTGAGGGAACGCGCGGCAAGATTGCCCGTAACCCTTGAATGGGTGCCAAATAATGGATTGCAAGCGGATGGAATCGCGCCAGACACATTGGGATTATTCGCTGGTGCTGAGTTTTTAGATGAAGATGCAACCCCGATGCCGCCACAAATCATATTATTTATTGGAAATATATGGGATTTTGCGGAGGGTGATGAAACCATCTTTTGTGACGAGGTGAGCACAACATTTTTGCACGAGCTGGGACATTATTTAGGGTTAGGTGAGAATGATTTAACCGAGCGAGGATTGGAATAGGCTTGAAAAAAAAGGGGATTTTGATGTTTTGCGCGTCCTGAAATTATTTTAAAAAAACTCTTGCAAGGTTTTATATCTTTGATAGATTCTACGTCCCTTCGCGCTACAAGCGGTTGGGCGGCGGAAAAGCCGGTTGAAAATGAACGCAGGCCGTTCTCAAAACTCGAATCTGATTGCCGAGTAAAAAGTTTGTGGTTCGGCACTCGGGTTTTTTTTGTCCCCTGAATAGGTGGGCGGTTTTGACAAGCATTTAAGATGCGTAAAGCATCTGCAGCTCTTTGAAAATTGAATTGTGCGATTAGTAAGAGCCCCTTCAAAAGAAGCCAGTTAGTTGGCTGATTTTGAGGGTTTTAACCAAATAATTAGTAATAGCGTCTGATTTTACGATCAGACATATGAATCAACTAACGTTTTTATACGGAGAGTTTGATTCTGGCTCAGAACGAACGCTGGCGGCGTGGATAAGACATGCAAGTCGAACGCTGATATTCAGGTAGCAATATTTGAGTGTTGGAGTGGCGCAAGGGTGTGTAACACGTGGGTAATCTGCCGTGAAGTCTGGAATAACTCGCTGAAAGGCGAGCTAATACCGGATGTGAATGTAAATTCAAAGTTGGGGACCGTAAGGCCTGACGCTTCACGATGAGCCCGCGGCCTATCAGCTAGTTGGTGAGGTAAAAGCTCACCAAGGCTAAGACGGGTAGCTGGTCTGAGAGGACGACCAGCCACACTGGAACTGAGACACGGTCCAGACACCTACGGGTGGCAGCAGTCGAGAATTTTTCTCAATGGGCGAAAGCCTGAAGGAGCGACGCCGCGTGGGGGATGAATGGCTTCGGCCCGTAAACCCCTGTCATTTGTGAACAAATTGTTTCACCTAATACGTGAAACATTGATAGTAACGGAAGAGGAAGGGACGGCTAACTCTGTGCCAGCAGCCGCGGTAATACAGAGGTCCCAAGCGTTGTTCGGATTCACTGGGCGTAAAGGGTGCGTAGGCGGTTGGGTAAGTCTAGCGTGAAATCTCCGGGCCTAACCCGGAAACTGCGTTGGATACTATCCGGCTAGAGGAATGGAGGGGAGACTGGAATACTTGGTGTAGCAGTGAAATGCGTAGATATCAAGTGGAACACCAGTGGCGAAGGCGAGTCTCTGGACATTTCCTGACGCTGAGGCACGAAAGCCAGGGGAGCAAACGGGATTAGATACCCCGGTAGTCCTGGCCCTAAACGGTGCACGTTTGCTGTAAGCGGAATCGACCCCGCTTGTGGCGTAGTTAACACGATAAACGTGCCGCCTGGGAAGTACGGCCGCAAGGTTAAAACTCAAAGAAATTGACGGGGGCCTGCACAAGCGGTGGAGTATGTGGCTTAATTCGATGCAACGCGAAGAACCTTACCTGGCCTTGACATGCAAGTAGTAGAAGCCTGAAAGGGTGACGAATCCGCAAGGATAGCTTGCACAGGTGCTGCATGGCTGTCGTCAGCTCGTGTCGTGAGATGTTGGGTTAAGTCCCGCAACGAGCGCAACCCCTGTGTCCTGTTGCCACCCCTTAATTGGGAGCACTCTGGACAGACTGCCTCGCTTCAACGAGGAGGAAGGTGGGGATGACGTCAAGTCAGTATGGCCCTTACGGCCAGGGCTGCACACGTACTACAATGCCCGGTACAAAGGGCTGCCAAGTCGCGAGACGGAGCCAATCCCATAACGCCGATCGTAGTCCGGATCGGAGTCTGCAACTCGACTCCGTGAAGTCGGAATCGCTAGTAATCGCGAATCAGCCATGTCGCGGTGAATACGT
>CAIKKJ010000040.1 GCA_903827955.1 uncultured Verrucomicrobia subdivision 3 bacterium | reverse complement strand
GCCAGCTTTCCGATCAACGCCGGCACGAACGTTCTCATGTGGCGTTACTCGAAAGACAGTTCGTTCGACTCCGGCCTCGACGCCGCGTTCGTGGATCAATTTGCCTTCGCTTCCGCGCCTGTGATCACGCTCCAGCCGTCCAGCGTCGTCGCCAATTTGGGCCAGAATATTTCCATGCGCGTCGTCACCACCGGCTCGGGGCCGATGAATTACCAATGGATGCGCAACGGCTCACCCATCAGCGGTAGCATCAGTTCCACCTATACCATGTTGAACGTGGCCCGCGCGCAGGCGGGAACTTACTCGGTGATGGTCACCAATACCGGCGGCATGGCCGTGAGCAGCAACGCCGTCGTCATCGTTCACGTCCCGCAAGTGCTCGGCGCGCCCGTGCTGCTGCCGGACGGTTCGCTGCAACTGACTTCCGCCGACGCCAGCGGCGGCCCGCTGACCGAGGCCAACCTCGGAAATTTCGAGGCGCAGGCCAGCACCGATTTGGTGAACTGGCTGACGCTCACCAACGGCTTGAGTCTCACGAACGGGATGTTGCAACTGAACGATGCCGCGCGGACAAACTTCAGTGCGCGCTACTACCGCATTGTAGAACATTGAACGGAAAAACATTTCGGGGAACGCGCCCGGCTGGACGCGTTCCCCGTTTTCGTTTTATAGATGTTTGGTTCAGTGTCCGGCGGCAAACAGGAATGACTGGATGAAGAACACCAGTCCCGCCGCGCCGCACGCCAGGCTCACCAGCCAGAACCGCCGCCGCTTCGTCAACGCCGCGATCGCGCCGATGGAAATCGCAATCTGAAACAACGTGACGCTCCGCGCAAAAATCTGGTGCGTCTGCAATTCATGCCCCGCTTCTTTTTCCTTAGCCTCGGCGGCCTTTTGGATTTTTTCCTTGTCAGTGGCATATTCCTCGGCCTTTTTCTTGTCGGCCTCGGCGATGGGTTTGTCGAGGGCCACGAAAATATCCATCTTCGCCTTGAGCTGCGATTCCTTGATGCTCTTGGACTGGTAATAGCTCCACTGATTCGCGGCCTCGATTTGCGAGACCATCGCCTCGTTCGCGTGGTGGCCGGCCTGGAGCGACGCCACCGCTGCGAGCGCGGCCAGCAGTGCGGAGCTTAACGCCACGCCGAGCGTCCAGCGTTCGCCTCCGTGCTTGGCGGCGTGTTCCGTGTGTTCGTGCAAATGTTCCGTGGGCACTTCTTGTTCTTCCATAAATTGATTTGCGCGCAGAATAATTTCCGCCGGGAAAATTTCAACGCAATTCCCGGCCCGGCCGGTAGGGATGGCGCGCTGCGCCGTCCCCGCCCGGAGCGAAGCGCAAGCCGGAACGAACGTGGTTGGACCCACGCTTCGTCCGTGCGCTTCCGTCGCCTGACGCTGCGCTCGGCGACGGGGAACACCGCAGCGCGCTGTCCCTACCTATTTTAAGCCGCCGTGAGCGCGGCGCGTTCGTTTTCCATCGCGTTTGTCTTTTCCAGAAAATAATCGTAGCCGCCGGTGTAAGGCGTGATTTGACCGGCGTTGACGTGCAGCACTTTCGTCGCGAGATGACGGATGAAATGCACATCATGCGAAATGAAAACCAGCGTGCCTTCGTAACGCTCCAGCGCCAGCGTGAGCGACTCGACGGTGTGAATGTCCAAATGCGTCGTTGGCTCGTCCATCAGCAGGAGATTGGGTGGATCGACGAGAAATTTGATCAGGTTCAGGCGGCTCTTTTCGCCACCGCTCAACACCTCGGTTTTTTTGTAAATGTCATCCTTGCGGAACATGAACGAGCCAAGCACCCCGCGAATTTCGTCTTCGCGCATCAACGGCGCACACGCTTGCACCTCTTCGAGCACGGTCTTTTCCGGATCAAGCGTCGCGCTGCGATGCTGGCTGAAATAGCCGATCTTCGCGTTGTGCCCGAGGTCGCGTTTGCCTTTTTGAAATTCAACCACGCCGGCGAGAATTTTCAGTAACGTGGATTTCCCCGCGCCGTTCGGCCCGACCAGCACCGTGCGTTCGCCGCGTTCCACCGTCAGGTCAAGCCCGGCATAAACTTTGTTCGCGCCGTAGGCCATGTGGATTCCTTCCAGCGAAATCGCGCGCTGCCCGCCGCGCGGCGGCGGCGGAATCTGAAAACGAAACGGCTTGCGCGGCGCCATCGGCTTCTCGATGAGTTCGAGTCGCTCGATCTGCTTGAGCTTGCTTTGCGCCTGCGAGGCCTTCGACGGAATCGAGCGGAAGCGATCCGCGAACGCCTGCAAGTCGGCGATTTCTTTCTGCTGGTTTTTGTAGGACGCGAGTTGCTGCTCATAACGTTCCTCGCGCTGGCGGAGAAAATCCGTGTAGTTGCCGGTGTAGGCGATGAGCTTGCGCTCGGAGATTTCGTGAACCTGCGTGATGATCTCGTCCATGAACACGCGGTCATGCGAAATCAGCAGCACCGCGCCGGAATAATTTTTGAGATAATTTTGCAGCCACAGCAGCGAGAGCAAATCCAAGTGGTTCGTCGGCTCATCGAGCAGCAACAAATCCGGTTCCATCACCAGCAGCCGCGCCAGCCGTGCCCGCATCACCCAGCCGCCGCTCATCTCTTTCGCGGGACGGTTGAAATCCGTTTCCTTGTAGCCAAGGCCGCGCAACATTTTTTTCGCCTTCGTCTCGACTTCGGGATCGTTCAGCTTGTCGTGCTTCGCGTGCAGCTCAAGATATTCCGGGCTGGAAACGTCGCCGGCCTTTTCGAGTTCATGCAAACGCTTTTCGGTCTGGGGCAATTCATCCACGCGACCCGTCGCCACGTCCAAAACCGTTTCGTCGCCGAGCGCCTCGCCTTCCTGCGGCAAGTGGCCGACCATCGTCCACTCATCGCGCTCAATCGTGCCGGCGTCCGGCTCGCGCTCCTTGAGGATGATGGAAAATAACGTTGTCTTGCCCGCGCCGTTCGGGCCGACGAGCGCGACGCGTTCGCCGTAATTCACCTGGAACGACGCGTTTTCAAACAGCGTCCGTCCACCAAAAGTCATTTTTAAATCGCGAATGATTAACATGGAAAAAATCTCCGAAACTGCGGTGGCCGACGGGAATGAAATTTCGCCCGCCACCGAGCGGACGTGAGTTTAGGCTGAAAAAACGCAGCGTCAATTGCCCATTTGGCGGCCGGGAAATTTGTTCAGGCCGACCTCGTGCGCGATGTCATCGAACTCCGCCTTGCTGACGTTCTCAAGCTGCTTGCCGCGCGCCTTGAGCTTTTCGTTTATCTTGATGGCCTTCTCGGTCATCTCCGCGTGCGTGTCCTGCGTGCCGCCGACGAGCAGAAAATTATCGCCCTTCGTCACGCGCTTGTGGCCGTCGGAATCCAGCCCGACGCCGAGCAGCGCGGCCTTGCGTTTAGGTTTTTTGGCGTTCGCCATGTGGCAAATTAAGGGCGGAAATCCGGCGGGTCAATGGAATCTGAAGCGTGAAATGTTCGAAATCAGCCGAGGCTCGGTGTTGCATTAAATCTTCACCCCGTCACTCACCGTCACCGCCGAGCCATCAGCGAGAAATGCGGAGGCTGGCGGTTGCTCCAAATATTTTCGGAACGCTTCGCCATACAAACCGGCGAGGTCGCAATCCAGTTTAGCCGCCGCCGTTTCCCAGACGTTCCAGCGCGGATGCTCCACACGGTATTCCATCGTCGAGCCGTCGCGTTGCCGCGCGTAGCCCCAATAATGTTCCGTGATAAATTCGGACAACGTGCTGGCAACCAGCGGCTGCGCCGCGCCGCGCGGCTCGACGCGCATGAAATGATTTCGCCCGTTAAACCGCCAGCCGTAGCTCGCCAATTTAATTTCGCCCGAAACTTTTTCCAGCCGGTGCGACATCGGCAGCGCGACGTAATTTTCGTTGTAAAAATTTCGCGCGACAAACGCGATGGCAGCGCGCGGAACGATTTCCTTGATGAACACCACGCCGCGCCGCCAGCCATCGTTTGCTTTGCGTCGGACGTAGAAACGCAGGTTCACCTCTTCAAAATTCTGGTGAAACGGAATCGGGATTCCTTTGACGCGCGTTTTCAAAAACATGAATCCGACCATGCTGGCAAAGGTTTTTCCGTTCCACGAATCCAGCTCCGTGCCGGCGGGAACGAACGGCGCGAGCACTTCCGGCGCGATTTCATAGTTCAGCATCGCGAGCCAGCGCCATTCCGCCGACAGGAAAATTTTTGGAGGTTGGCCGTTCATTTTTGTTTCCACCGCAGCAACCGCAGCGCGTTGCCGATGACGATCAAATCGGAAACGCCCATCGCCGCCGCGCAAAAAATCGGGCTGATGACGCCGCACGCGGCCAGCGGCACGCCGAGCGCGTTGTAAAAAAATGCCCAGAACAAATTTTGTTTGATCGTCCGCAACGTCGCCCGCGCCAGACCGAGCGCCTCCGGCACGGCTTCGATTTCTGATTTCAGCAAAATGATGTCCGCCGCCTCGCGCGCCACATCGCTCGCCCGGCTCACCGCGATGCCGAGGTCGGCCTGCGTGAGAGCCGGGGCGTCGTTGATGCCGTCGCCGACGAAGGCCACGCGCTTGCCACCTTGTTGGAACATTTTCACGATATCCGCCTTATTTTCCGGTCGCACTTCGGCGATGGCGTTTTCAATTGGGATACCAGTTTGCTGGGCGACGCTCATTGCCGTCTGCAAATTGTCGCCGGTCACGAGGTAAATCTTCAACCCCTGCCGCTGAAGTTTTTCCACGACGGTTTTCGCGCCGGTCTTCAACTCATCGCGCACGGCAAGTAGCGCGAGCAATTCGTTTTCCGTTGCCAATCCGACCATCGTTGCGCCTTGCGCCGACCATTCGGAAATAAATTTTTCACCCGCCGCCAAATCCACGCCACATTCGCGCAGCCAGTTCAGCGAGCCGAGGCGCACGGCTCCTGAATTCGAAATTTGAAATTCCGAATTTGAAATTCGCGCCGCCACGCCCGCGCCGCGAACTTCCTTCCAATCCGCCAGTTCAATTTTCTCCGCCGAGATTTTTGCAATCGCCTGGCTGATGGGATGCGCGGAGTTGCGCGCAAGTGCCGCCGCTAAATTTCTGACTTCTGACTTCTGACTTCTGACTTCTAGCTGCGCCGCCACTTCCGGCTTGCCCATTGTCAGCGTTCCAGTTTTGTCAAAAACCACCGCCGTAATTTTCCCCGCCTTTTCCAGCGCCACGCCGTCGCGGATTAAGATTCCCCGGCGCGCGGCGGCGTTCGCGGCGGCCATGATGGCGGCTGGCGTGGCCAAACCCATCGCGCACGGACAGGCGACAATCAAAACGCCCGCCGCGATGACAAACGCTTTTTCCGCGCCGGAATGAATCGCCCAAAAAATTCCCGCCGCGAGCGCGATGCCAATGATGATCGGCACAAACACATTGCTGATGCGGTCGCCGAGGCGTTGGATGTCGGCGCGGCTGGTCTGCGCGCGTTGCACGGAGGCAATGATGTGCGCCAGCGCCGTGGCCTCGCCCGTGGCGGTGACGCGCATGACGAGGCGACCATTCAGATTCACCGTGCCAGCGAAAAGTTCGCTGCTGGATTTTTTGTCGGCGGGAACGGATTCGCCGGTGAGCATGGCCTCGTCCACAGCAGATTCGCCTTCGAGGACAACTCCGTCCACCGGCACGCGGTCGCCAGGACGCAGCGCGATGCGGTCGCCAATTTGCAAATCAGCGACGGGAACTTCGGTTTCAATTTCGGATTTTGGATTTCCGGTTTCCAATTTTGTAAAGGAAAGCGTCTTAAGATTGAGCGGTTGAATTTCTGGCTTCTGAATTCTGCGTGCCATCTGCGGCGCAAGATTTAGCAATGATTTTAAGGCTCCACTCGCATTTTCGCTGACGCGCGCTTCGAGCCAGTGGCCGCCGCTGACGAGCGAAATGATGGCGGCGGCTTCCATGAAATAAACGTGTCCGCCGTGTCCGCTGAACAAAGCCCAGCAACTAAATCCAAACGCCGTGGTGGAGCCAAGCGCGACGAGTGTGTCCATGTTGGACGCGCCGACTTTGAGCTGCCGCCATGCGCCGCGATAAAATTGCGCGCCGCAAAAAAGCTGCACGGAGGACGCGAGCGCAAATGAGAGCCACTGAAACCACGGCTCCATCATCAGGTGAAAAATCCATTCGCCGATCATCAGCGCGACGGTGACGGCGAGGCCGAGGATTAAATTCCATTGCCAGCGGTTTGGCTTTGCGGCGTCGCCGGCGGAAATTTCCTTGGCGGAGAATCCGGCGCGCGAAATGGCGGCGAGGACGGCGGGAAGATTTTTTTCAGCAGCAGCCGTCCAGCGGACATTCGCGCGTTCCGTCGCCACACTGACGGCGATGCTGTGGACGCCGGGAATTTTCTGCGCGGCTTCGGTGACTTTGCGGGCGCAGTTATTGCAGGTCATCCCGGTGACGTGCAATTCGGTTGTGGCGGGCGCGGACATTTCTGCGAGCAGCCTGCCACGGCGGACGCGGTTCGTCGAATTTCCTTTTCAACGCATGACGCGGATGGTCTTCATGCAGCGATGCCATTCGCGCAGGTTGGGCAGCGACTTGGGCAGCTGGTAATGGCTGGTGAACAGAAAATTTTCCACCATGCCGAATAGACAGAAGTCCACGAACAGCGGGCGTTCGCCGAGCAGAAATTCCGAGTGCGCGAGCATCTGTTCGCACGGCTGGAGCTTGGCTTCGAACTGACGGAGCAACTCTTTTTGCTGCGTGCGCCACTGCTCTAGGCAGCCGCGACCGAACTTGCGTTCCTTGTGGCGGATGAAGGCGCAATGATCCGCTTTGGTCACGAATTCCCGGTAGTAAATATCGTTGAGTTTGAAGCCGACGGCCTCGACTTCATTTTCAAAATAGCGCGCGAGGATGGACTGCACGCCTTCGCGCTCCGCCGGAAAAAGTCCGAGCTGAAATTTTTTGTCGAGGTGCCGGGCGATGTCCTGCGAGTCGTCGCCGGATTCAAAAATGACTTTCGCGCCGTCCTTGATGATGGGCACGGCGTAGTATTGTTCGCCAGTCAATTGCCAGACGCGCGAGCGGTCGCCATTGCGCGGCAGGTTAGTGATTTTAAATTTTTCGCCGGAAAATTCCAGCAGCCGCCGTTGCACGAGGCAAAAGGGACTCCACGCCGTTTGGATGAGTTCAATCATACGGAATTTTTCCGCGAACACCGCCGCGCTGGCAAGCGCAAAGCCGCTTTACTCTTTTTCGCGCGGGGCTAGAATCGCGTCATGGCTGGCGAATACGATTCCACCGAATTTATTGATTCCGATTTTATCGCGCAAAAATCCGCCGCGCCCACCCGCGACGACGTGGACCGCCGCGTGGTCGAGGCGCAGCAAAAACTCGCCGAGCTGAAACGCGCGCAAGAAGAGCTGGAGCGCCAGCGCGCCGGGTTGGAGGAAGTCCGCCGGCGGCAGACGGAATTTCACACTGGCCGCGATGAAATTATTCAGAACCTCACGCGTGGCCTAGGCTTGCTGGAAGAAGCGGAGTTCGCCGCGCGCCGCGATGCCGGGCAGATGGTCAAGACGCTGGATGATTTTCGCGCGGCGCTCGCCAAAGTGCAGGCAATCAATGACGCGACGTGGACGAAGGAAAATTTTCAAATCGAGCTGACGCGCGCCTTGACCACGATTGAAAACGCCCGCATGGAATGGAATTCTGCGCGGCTGAAAATTTCCGCGCTCGCCGGCGAGAGCCGCACGGCGGCAACGGTTGCGGAAAATAAAAATTCCGCCGCCAGCGCGTCGTCGCTCGCGGATTTGAGCTTTGGCCAGCTTTGCAAAATCGGGCTGGCGTTCACCTGGCCGCTGCTGCTCGTGGCGCTGGTGGCGCTCGGCGTGTTCATCGCCATTCTGCTGCGGAAATGAGGCTGCATGGGATTTCGCGACAAAAAGCCCGACCCGATTTCCGACAAGGCGCGTTCGCTGGAATCGGAAATTCAAAAGCTGGAGGCCGAGATCAAGAAGCTCGACACGCAGTTGTCGCGCACGTCCACGCCGAAATATCGTTCCACCGCCACGCCATCCGGCGCAGCAGTTCCGCGTCCGGTTGAAAAAAAATCTGAACCGGTCTTCGAGGAAATCAAGGTCAAGTCGTTGCAGGTGCGCGATGAATCGGCGACGCCGGATTATTATAACGAACTGGGCGTGCGCAAATACGACCTGCCGGCATTGTGGAACCGCGTGCGCAACCATTTTCGCGGCCCGACCACGAGCAATCCACGCCTCGTGAATTATCTCGCTGCCGGCGGCGTGCAGGGGTTGCGCCCGCTGCGTTACGAAAAACGCGTGGCCCGCAATCGCGTCATCGCGCTGGCGCTCGGCCTGTTTGTGCTGCTCTTCGGCTCGCTGTGGCTTTATCTAAAAATTCGCTGACATGAAAAAAACATCCATCGAGCTTCCCATTGCGACGGCGGACGGAACTTTTCACGCACATTATTCTGAAGCCGGTTTGGCGTCGCTGAGTTTTCCAGCGAAGAAAACGGCGCGCGTCAGTTCGGCCAATGCAAAAACCTCCGTGCAAATTCTCCGCTGGCATCGCGCAACGGCGGAGGCGTTGAAAAAAATCCTTGCCGGCCGTGCTGCCAAAAATCTGCCGCCGCTGGATTGGACGGGGAAAACGGATTTCCAAAAATCGGTGTGGCGTGAGATGCTAAAAATTCCCGCTGGCAAAACCAAAAGCTATGGCGAAGTGGCGGCGGCGTTAGGCAAGCCGAAGGCCGTGCGCGCTGTAGGTGGAGCGTGCGGCGCGAACCCGATTCCCGTGCTCGTGCCGTGCCACCGCATTCTGGCGGCGAACAAAAAAATCGGCGGGTTCTCGGGCGGATGGGAGTGGAAGCGGAGTTTGTTGGAGCGGGAAAACGTCGAAATCTAAATTGATTCGGCCAATTTTTACTTCGCGCAAAAATCAGGCCGCCGGCAGTGTGAAGAAGAACGTTGCGCCTTTGCCCAGTTCGCTTTCGCAACGCACCTCGCCGCCGTGGGCGTGGATGATGTGCTTCACAATCGCCAGCCCCAGCCCCGTGCCGCCCTGGTCACGCGAACGTGCTTTGTCCACGCGGTAAAACCGTTCAAACACGCGGTCAAGCGCCTCAGGCGGGATGCCTGGGCCGTCGTCACGCACAAAAATTTCCAGCCGGCCGTCGTCACATATTTTTCCGCCGACGATGACGCGGCCTTCGGCGCGGCCGTATTTGATGGCATTGTCCACGAGGTTAGCCAGCACTTGATCGAGCCGGTTCACGTCGGCGTTCGCGGTGAGCTCCGGCAGTTGATTGATCAGCTGCGCGTTTTTGTTCTCGGCCTTGGCGTGGAGAAAGCTGAGGACTTTTTCGGCGAGCGCGTGCAGATTGACCGGCGCCAAATCCAGCTTCATCCGGCCGGATTCAAGCGCGGAAATGGTCAGTAAATCCTGGATCAGCAAGTCGAGCCGCTGCGTGTTGCGCTCGATGATTTTCAGGAAACGCTCGGCCACTTCGGGGTTGTTGCGCGCGCCATCGAGCAAGGTTTCGGTGTAGCCTTTGATGAGCGAGAGCGGTGTGCGCAATTCGTGGCTGACGTTGGCGACGAACTCTTCGCGCTGGCGTTCGAGCTGTTTCAAGCGCGTCAAATCGTGAAAAACTAAAATCGTGCCTTCGCGCTCACCGGCGGAATTATTGATGACGGCGGCGTTGACCTGCAGCCAGCGTTCGTTCAAGTCCGGCAGCTTGAGTTCGTAGTCGAAAACCTGTCCTTCGGCCTGGACGCGTTTGACAAGGTCGTCCAGTTCGTGCAGGCGCAGCGCTTCGAGAATGGTCTTGCCGCGCAGCTCCACTTTCTGGCCGAAGAGATTTTTGAACGAACGGTTGGCGAGGTAAATTTTTTGCGTGCGATCCAGCAGTAGCAAGCCTTCAAGCATGGAATTGAAAAGAATCTGCTGCTGCGCCTTGGCGTCCACGCTCGTCTGCTGCTGGCGGCGCTGGGACGTTTCAATTTCCGCCGTGCGCTGGCCTTGTAACGCGGCGAATTTGCGGCGCCACCAGAAATGCAATGCCACCAACGCGATCAGCGTGAGAATGAAAAGAAAAAACCACACGGGAATTATTTAGCCACAGATGAAACACGTCTGGGGCATTGATTTATTTCGGTTCAAAGTTAGCTAATGGGTTAAAAAACTAAAGACTATTTCGGCTAAGCCGCCAAAATGGGGGCGGCTGATTGCATTCCGGTGCGTTGCTTCCAGTTGGCGGATTAGGAAGCGTCCGGCCACTTGAAGTAAGCGGGACTCGACCAATTGACGCCGGAACAAAACCAAAGACGTCTGCAGATTTCTGCCAGTTTACGCAGATAAATTTTTCATCTGCGTTTCATCTGTGTAAATCTATGGCTAAATGAATTGGTTCCTGCTCAACTCCGGCAAATGCGATGCGGCGTTCAATATGGCGCTGGACGAGGCGTTGCTGGAAGCCATGCCGCGCCTGCAAGCACCAGTGCTGCGGTTCTACGGCTGGACGCAACCGGCGGCGACGTTCGGCTATTTCCAAAAATTTTCCGAGGTGGAAGCGACCACGCCGTTGCGACCGCTCATCCGCCGTCCGACCGGTGGCGGCATCGTGCCGCATACTGCGGACTGGACTTACGCGGCGATTTTTCCTGCCGGCCACGAATGGCATTCGCTCAAGGCCGAGGAAAGTTACTGGCGCATCCACGACTGGCTGCGGCGGGCATTTGCGGAATTAAAAGTAGAAACAGAACTCGCGCCGTGTTGTAAAAAGTCGTTGCCCGGCCAATGCTTTATCGGTCACGAGAAATCCGACCTCCTCTGGCGTGGCCAAAAAATTGCGGGTGCGGCGCAGCGACGGAACAAGCTGGGATTGCTGATCCAAGGCTCGGTGCAGCCGCCGTTAAATTTGCCGCGCGGCGCTTTTGAAAACGCTCTGCGCGTGGTCGCAGAAAAGCAATTCGGCGTGACGTGGCACGATTTTCCGGCGGACGAGGCGGCGCGCAAAGCTGCGGCGAAATCCGCCTCGGAAAAGTTTTCGCAGGTGTGTTACATTCAGAAGCGTTAGTTCAAACCAGTCTGATTGATGAAACCTTTTTTTTGCAGCGCAATGCTGGCCGCGATTTTTTTTATCCGTCCGGCGGCCGCGCAGATTTTATTGAGCGGCGGGACGTATGCGCAGAACTTTGATTCGCTGGCCGCCGCGAGCGCGTTCTGGACGAACAACGTCACGCTGCCCGGTTGGTATGCGTCTAAGGCCGGCGCGGACAGCACCAACACGCTCGCTGGCGCCGGCACCTCGGCGAGTGGCGGCATTTACAGTTTCGCCACGAACGGCGTCAACGCCGCCACCGACCGCGCGCTTGGCTCCGTGGCCACCGGCACGATTACGCCGGTTTATTTCGGCGTGCGGTTCACCAACGACACCGGTCTCACCGTGACAAACATTCTGGTTGCTTGCACTGGCGAACAATGGCGCGTGGGCAGCAGTGCCACGGTGCAAAAACTTTCTTTTTCGTATCTCGTCACCAATACGGCGGTCACCAACAGCTATTCCGGCTCCAGCTGGAATAATTTCACCGCACTGGATTTTTCCTCGCCCAACTCGGCGGGCACTTCGCAGCCGCTGGATGGCAATGTCGCCAGCAACCGCACAATTTTTTCCGGCGTGCCGCTCGCGGGCGTGGCGGTGACGCCGGGGCAGGAATTTTTTCTGCGCTGGCAGGACGTGGACGACACCGGCAACGACAGCGGGTTGGCGATTGACGATTTGACCGTGACGTTCGGCTTGGTAGCCAACGGTTCCGCCACGCCACCCGTCATCACCGTTCAACCTGCCAGCGTGACCGCCAATGCCGGCGACACGGTCATTTTTTCTGTCTCAGTCACGGGAACCGCGCCGTTGAGCTATCAGTGGAAATCCAACAGCTTCGCCGTGAGCGGTGCGACAAACACCACATTCACCTTGGGCAACGTCACGACAAACATTTCCGGCAGCACTTATTTTGTGACCGTGACAAACGTTGCCGGTGCGACCAACAGCGCGTCCGCCACACTTACGGTGAATCCGTCCAGCGTGCTCCCGTCGTCCGGCAACACGAATGGTGCGATTACCTTTCTCACTTACAACGTGAATGGCAATGGCTCGACGAACTGGGCAACCAATGCCACGCAAGTCGCCGCGGTGGGGCGCGAGTTGGTATATTTGAACGCCGACATCATCACGTTTAACGAAATTCCCTACACGAACACCTGGCAGATGGCGAACTGGGTCACAGCGTTCCTGCCGGGATTTTTTCTCGCAACGAATTCCGGCACGGATGGTTCCATCCGCAGCGTCATCGCGAGCCGCTGGCCGATTATGCGTTCGCAAAGCTGGCTGAATAATTCCAGCCTCGCGCCTTACGGCTACAGCGGCACGGGTTTCACGCGCGATTTATTTGAAGCGCAGATTGCCATGCCGAACTGGCCGCTGCCGTTGCACGTTTTCGTCGCGCACCTGAAGGCGACCGGCTTCACCAATCCGCAGGACGACGCCGACAAACGCGCCGCGCAGGCTTCGGCGGTGTCGAATTATTTTGCGAATGTCTTTCTTCCCGGCACGAACGGCACGCATCCTTACGTCCTGTCCGGCGACATGAATGAATCCGCTTTTCTGCCCGACAACAACTACGTCAGCGGCCATCCCATTCAGCGGCTCGTCAGTGCGCCGACGGGTTTGCAACTCACCGATCCGGTAAATTCCATCACGCACACCGACCTCACCGAATCCATCCGCAGCCCGCTCGACACGCGGTTCGATTATATTTTGCCGTGCGTGCAACTGTTCACCAACCTCGTCAGCAGCCAGGTTTTTCGCACCGATTTGCTGACCAACTTTCCGCCGAACCTTTTCAGCAACGACGACAAAACCGCCTCGGACCATCTGCCTGTGCTGATGACGTTTGCGAATCCGTTCGACACGCCGTTTCAAGTCACGTCGGTCACGCGCACGAACCAAGGCGTCACGCTCAAATGGGAATCGCAGAACAACCGCACCTTTAACGTGGAAGCCGCGACGAATTTTTCCGCGTGGACGCCGTTCGCGACGAACCTTTACAGCAGCACCACCAACTCCCCATTCGTGTTCAGCACCAACAATGTGCCGGACAAAATAAAATTCTTCCGCATCTACCGCGTGCCGTAATGTTTAAGGAACCCAGACGAGATTGGGGTTGTTCGTGACGACCAAGCCCGCCGCGTCGCGATATGCAGCCAGTGGAAAGCGTGTGACATGGCCGTCCAGAAAAACAAACTGCGCGCCATTATTGTGAATGGTTTCGTGGACGTAGCTCACCGGGCCGACCGCCGGAAGATTTTTGGAATCAAACAGCCACACCACCGCCGACGGCTGGCGGATGCCGGAAATTTTCGTCGGCCGGTTCGCGCCGCCCGTGCCGTTCACATTTTCATTCAGACAATAGTGAAACAGATTGTTGCCATTGCTTCGGCGAGGATTGCTGGGGCAGAGCCAGAGGGTGTTGCCCGTCTCCGCCGTGGCATTCGTGCGCCACGGCATTTCCACATAACGTTGCAAGCCGATGACCAGCGGCAACTGCACATACCAGCCGGAATTTGTATTTGCCGCCGATGGATTCGGCGTGCCGTCTGGCGGCAGGTAATCATTGTTGTCCGTGACGTAAATGTGTGTGGCCAGCCCCCATTGCTTCAGATTGTTCCGGCAGGCAATCGCCCGCGCCTTTTCCTTCGCCGAGGCCAGTGCCGGCAGAAGGAGCGCGGCCAGAATCGCAATGATGGCAATCACCACCAGCAGTTCAATCAACGTGAACGCGCGGAAATTTTTCATGGCGCACCCAAGATTTATTCCAAAACGCTTCATCCGCAACTCGATTTTTCATCAAAGTTCTCGCCGGAATTTTTTTCTCTGCTAACTTGCGCGGCGCATGACTCGGCTCGTTCTCTTCGATATTGACGGCACGCTCGTTCACACTGGGCACGCCGGCACCAATGCGTTCGCCAAAACCTTCGCCACGGAATTTGACCTGCACCACGGTTCGGAGAAAATGAAGTTCGCCGGGCGCACGGACGTGAGTCTCGTCCGCGAATTTTTCAAAATCCACGGACTTGATGAATCGCCTGCGCACTTCCGCCAGTTTTTTGCGCGCTACGTCTTCTGGCTGGACCACATCCTCGCCGGCAGCACCGGTCACGCCTGTCCCGGCGTGTTTGAACTCATCCGCGACCTGCAGGCGCTGCCCAATCCGCCGATGCTTGGCCTGCTCACCGGCAACATTCAACTCGGCGCGGAAATCAAGCTGCGCGCGTTTGGGCTGTGGGAAAAATTTCAATTTGGCGGATTTGCAGATGACCACGAAGACCGCAATCACATCGCCGTGGCCGCGCTGGAACGCGGGCGACGCGTGCTGGGAAAAGATTTGCAGCCGCAGGAAGTCGTCGTCATTGGCGACACGCCGTTCGATGTGAAGTGCGGAAAATTCATCGGCGCAAAAACGTTGGCGGTGGCGACCGGCGGCTCGAAGCTGGCGGAATTGCAAACCACCGCCGCCGATTGGGCCGTGGCCGATCTCACACAAATCAGCGCGCGGGAAATTTGTCCTCGGTAGGGTGGCGCGGCCGCGCCGCATTCCAAAAAAGATTCAGGCTGACCGGCAGGTCAGCCCTACCAATCATTCAGTGGCAGGCGCACCCGCCGCCGCAACCGTGGCCGCCAGATTTTTTCGCAGCGGGACGGCTCCCCGAACTTTCCCCCGCACCCGCCGCCGCGAACGTGGAAAACTTCTTGTCCAGCTTCGCCGAGCCGCAATGCGGACACTTAGATCCGCTCCAGTCGGACGAGCGCACGAGGATTTCGCTGTCGCGTCCGCACTTCCCGCAATGAAATTCGTAGATTGGCATGGCAGAAAAGTATTTTGTTGCCGGAAAAATTCAAGCGGCTTCGGCGTTGCCAAAACGAAACGGGCGAAATACAGTCGTGTTGAAACAAGGTAGTTGTCAATTGACCGTAAGCAGACTTTTGCATCCATGACCGACAGCGAGAAAAAATCCCGTCATGCCCGCGCCGCCGCGCGCCGGCTCTGGTCACCGCCGGACGCGGACGGTGCGCTGCCATTTTGGACGATGTCGCAGCTTTGGGAGTTGGCCGCGAAACAGCCGGTCAAAAAACTTCGCGTGGCGGATATGGCAAAGGAATTGGATGAAGTGCGCTGGTTCAGCGAGGCGCACAAAAAACTGCCGACCTGTCGCGCGGTCGCCCAGCACGCGCGGGACATTTTTGACGCGGATTTTTCCCATCCCATCATCCTCAATCCGCAGGGCGAAGTGGTGGACGGGATGCACCGGTTGTGCAAGGCGTGGCTGGAGGGCATCGAGGAAATTGACGCCTTGCAACTGCCGACCATGCCTGAACCGTGCGGCCGTGTGCTACCAGATGGAAAGGAAACCGTTGTCTAACAAAATATGAAAACAATTTCACTTTTTCTCAGCGCCGCTGTTGTTTTGATTTTCACCGGCTGTGTTCACACCAAAGTTACGACGAAAGAAAAGCCCGAGCCCAAAATCTCTATTGCCAGCGAAGTTGGCACAAACTCTCAAGTTATTTTAAAAGTCTCGGCCGCCCCGCCCCGCGAAACCGACCCCGGCTTGCGCCGCTCCACTTACACGCCGCGCGTTTATCCGGTGGATGAACGCGGGTTCTCGCCCGTGGACGCCGCGCTCGCCAAAGCCTATGCACGCGAAGAAATCGTCACCAACGACGACGAAGGCTCGCTAAATCCGTTCGTCATCAAAGTCATCAGCAGCTATCCGCTCGATGGCTCGTATCAGTATCATTGCAGTTGGAAGCCGCGCGAATACGACATCTACAACGGCGTCACGCAGGACCAATGGTATCGCGGCCAAGTCGTCGCCAAGGCGTATCCCGACGGCTCGCGCGTGAGCTATTGCTGCGGCTTCACGTTTGAAGTGTTTGTGCGCGCGATGAAACTGCGGAACATCCAGAGCGGCGTGGAGCCGGAAGATTTCAACGGCATGACGTTTGGCGATCTCTTCAACGCGCTGCAATTCTGGTATATCGAAGGCAAAGGCGATTCCGAGGCGCGCGCGGTGACGAGCTACGGTCTGGGTCGCAGCATCACGAATTTTGACGAGGCGCGACCGGGAGATTTTTTGAGTTACAGCAGCACGCCGAGCGGCGGTCATGCGGTGGTTTTCCTCGGCTGGCTGCGCGATGACGCGAAGGACACGAATAAAATTTCCGGCTTCAAATATTTTTCCTCGAACCTTTCCGGCAACGGCCTCGGCTACGCGCAGGCGCACTTCAGTGATTGCACCAAAAATGGCCACGGCGTGTTGCGCAACTACGTGAACATCGCGCACGTCGGCGCGATTAAGGATTACAAGCCGTTCAACCGCGCGGACATCATCCAGCGCAATGCCTACGCGCCCACGCAGCCGACGCGGGTGATTTATTTGCCGCTGCCCGGAAAATAATTTTCTTGCGGCATCAACCTTCACCATCAACTGTATTGCTATGGAACATCTTCCTATGCCTTTCCTTGGATTCGCAATGGATGCATCCATTTCTTTTGGATTAGTGGCGCTCGCGCTTCTCATGGGCGTAGTCCTTCTCCGGCGCAAATTCCATGGACATTGATTTGCTGTTGGCAAAATGACCACTGCGGATAAAAAATTCCTGCGCCTCGCGCTGCGTCTCGCGCGCAAAGGCTTTGGCACGACATCGCCGAATCCAACGGTCGGCGCGGTGTTGGTGAAAGGTGGAAAAATAATCGGCCAGGGGCGGACAGCACCACCGGGCGGGCCGCACGCGGAAATCGCCGCGCTCCGCGACGCGCAGCAACGCGGACACCATCCGCGCGGCGCTACGCTTTACGTCACGCTGGAACCGTGCTGCACGCACGGTCGCACGCCACCTTGCACGGAGGCGATTATCGCGGCGGGGATTAAAAAAATTGTTGTCGGGGCGACGGATCCGAATCCGCAGCACGCGGGAAAAGGTTTTAAGATTTTGCAGCGCGCGGGCATCAAAGTCGTCCACGGAATTTTGGCTGATGATTGCGCGACGTTGAATGAAGCCTTCAACCATTGGATTATTCACCGCACGCCGTTCGTCACCGTGAAGGCGGCGATGACGCTGGATGGAAAAATTGCCACCGCCAGCGGCGAATCGAAATGGATCACCGGCGAAACGGCGCGCGCATTCGTAATGAAACTGCGGCAAGGCAGCGATGCAATTCTCGTCGGCGTTAATACGGTGCTGGCGGATGATCCGAGTTTGACGGCGCGGGCGAGGATGGAAGATGGCGGGTGGAAGATGGCAAAGTCAATTCGCCGCATCGTGCTGGATTCATTGGCGCGCACGCCGTTTACGGCGAAGGTGGTGTGCGATGAATTTGCAGCGCTGACGACGATTGTCGTCAGCCGCCGCGCCCCAGCGAAACGTATTGCCGCGCTGTCCAAGCGCGTGAACGTGCTGGTCGCGCCGCCCGCCAACTCAAAATTAAAAACCAAAAATCCAAAACTCAACCTGCATTGGCTCCTGAAAAAACTCGGCGCGCAAAACGTCACGAGCCTGCTGGTCGAGGGCGGCGGCGAGGTGAACGCATCGTTTCTCCTCGGCGGTCATACGCAGCATCTGGCGTTTTTTTACGCCCGGAAAATTCTCGGCGGACGCGCTGCTAAAAAAGGCGTGGCGGGCGACGGCGCGAAAAGTTTGGCCGAGGTAATCCAATTGCGCGAAGTCAGATGGCGCAAGCTGGGTGAAGATTTACTGCTGACGGCAAAAGTCGGCTTGAAACTTGAAACCTCAAACTTGAAACTCTGAATCATGTTCACCGGCATTGTTGAAGAAGCGGGTGTGATAGAAAAAATCACGCCCACGAAAAAATCCATCGCGCTCGTCGTGCGCGCCGGTGCACTGGCGCGCGGCGTGAAGCTCGGCGCAAGCGTGGCGGTCAATGGCTGCTGTCTAACGGTCGTGAAAATTTCCAAACGCGGCAAGGACACGCTGCTTCAGTTTGACGTGCTGCAAGAATCGTGGACGCGCACGAACCTGCAATTTACCAAGCCTGATTCGCTCGTGAACCTGGAGCGCCCGCTCCGCGCGGATGGCGAGCTGGGCGGGCATTTCGTCACCGGCCATGTGGATGGCGTCGGGAAAGTTTTGCGCTGGGAAAAATCCGGTGCGGATCATGTCCTCGAAATCGCCGCGCCAGCCGACGTAATGCGTTACGTCGTTTTCAAAGGTTCCATCGCCGTGGACGGCATCAGCCTCACCGTGGCCGGCGTGACGAAGAAAGGTTTTCGCCTCTGGATTATCCCGCACACGTTCGCGGTGACGACGTTGCGCGAAAGAAAAGTCGGCGATGCTGTGAATCTGGAAGCCGATTTACTGGGTAAATACGCGGAGAAATTTCTTTCTGCGCGCTCCAAAAAGTAACCTTGCCGCCACACGATTGTCACACGGCTTTGGCAAAGTTAAGCCGTGAATCAGACACCTGATACCGTCCGCTTGAGCGTCGCTGCGTCGCAGCAGTATGCCGTGCGCCTAGCCAAAACCACCGATGACATCTGCGCCGCGCAGTTACTGCGGTTTCAGGTTTTCAATCTCGAACTGAACGAGGGCCTCGCGGAATCTTACGTGACCGGCCTCGACGCCGACCCGTTCGACGCGGTGTGCGACCACCTGCTCGTTGAACACACGTCCACGGGACAGATTGTCGGCACTTACCGTTTGCAAACCGGCGCGAGCGCGGCGAAAAATCTTGGCTACTACTGCGCGCAGGAATTTGAATTTGATGTCTTCGAGCCGTTGCGGAATGAAATTGTTGAACTCGGACGCGCGTGCGTGGCCCGGGAACATCGCAATTTAATCGTGCTCGGTCTGCTGTGGAAAGGCATCGCGGACTACGCGAAAGAACGCGGCGCGCGTTATCTCATCGGCTGTAGCTCGCTGACATCGCAGGACGCGGCGGTGGGCGCCTCGGCCTACACGGAATTGTGCCGCAAAAAAAATCTCGCCGACCGGGAATGGCTCACGCGGCCGTTGCCGAAGTTTGATTGCCCGCTCGACCGGCTGTCGGACGAGGAAGTGAAAATTCCAAAGCTGCTCCGCGCGTATCTCGCGCTCGGCGCAAAAATCTGCGGCGCGCCCGCGCTCGACCGGCAGTTTCAGACGATTGATTTTCTCACGCTGCTTGATTTGGAAGCGATGCCGGCGGCAGCGAAGGAACGATTTCTCGGTTGACCGCCGCGCGATTCGCGATTGAAATCGGGCAATGACTTTTCGCGCCGCCGTCAGGCTTTCCCGTTTCCTGCTGCAAGTAGCGGTCACTGCCCCCAATTATTTTTTCACCGCTGCGTTTGCCTCCGCCCAGGATAAGCGCAGGGCACGCGCGGCGTGGATGCACCGTTCGGCGAGCCGTCACATCAAAATTTTTGGCTGCCGCGAGGAAATTTTCGGAATGATTCCGCCGCGCGGTTTGCTCGTCGCCAATCATTTGAGCTACCTCGACATCGTGTTGATCGGCTCGGTCACGCCGGCGGTCTTTGTTTCCAAGGCGGATGTGCGCCAGTGGCCGTTGTTTGGCTGGCTCGCGACGTTGTCTGGAACCGTTTACATCGAACGCGAACGCCGCACACACGTCGGCGCGGTGAATCGTGAAATTGAAGACGCGTTGGCGGACGGTTTGCTCGTGGTGGTTTTTCCCGAAGGCACCAGTTCGGACGGCACAGACGTGCTGCCGTTCCGCGCGTCGCTGCTGGAACCGGCGCTGCGCGGCGGGCATCCGATTTCGACGGCGTGGATTCATTACGAACTTACGGATGGCGATGCGAAGCGGGAAGTCTGCTACTGGGGTGAACACACATTTTTTCCGCACCTGCTGAATCTGCTCGGGAAAAAAAATGTCGGCGCCAAGCTGCGGTTCGGGAAATTTCAACGCACCACCGATGATCGCAAGGAACTGGCCGGGCAACTGCGCGCGGCGGTTTTGAAATTGAAAGCGGAAAAATAAAACCTACCACTTCACCGGCACGGTGAGTTTTTTGTTGAAGCGGTTGAAGTAGTGCAGTTGTTTTTGCTGCGCGCCGTATTCGTGGACGAGCTTGGTGATCTTCACATCGTAGCAGCAGTATTCCGCAATCTCCGCGAGCTTGCCTTGCTTGAACCACTCGATGGCCTGCAAGCCTTCCGCCGTTTTTTCCACGCCGAACGTCGCGGTGGCAATCGAGTCGAGCGAGAGGCGGTGGCCGAGCGTTTCGTTCAGCACCACGAGCATGTCGAGCGTGGGCAGTTGCGTGAGGTCGAAGGAGGTGTAGCCGTGCAAGACTTCGTAGTCGAAGCGGAGGTTGTTGAAACCCACGACCAAATCCGCGCGCTGCAAATCCTTGATGAGATCGTCCACTTGTTTCTCGCCAAAAATTTTGTATTCGCCGCTGGCCGTGCTGTAAGTCACGCCGATGCTCATGCCCATCTTGGAAATGTTGCCCCAGCCGCCCACTTCATCGGCGGACTTCTGCGTTTCGAGGTCGAAATAAACAATGTTTTTGGCCACAAATTTTTCTGCAGACAGAATTAACAAAATTTACAAAATTCAAAAACCAAATCTGTATAATTCTGTGGATTCTGTCTTCAAACTTTGGGCTTTGAACGGCCCGACTTTGGGCTTAATAATCAGCCATGGCTCTGACACCTTCCACCATGCTGCCGCTCGCAACGGTCGCGCCGGATTTCCAACTGCCGGACACCAACGGGAAAATCATCTCGCTCGCCGACTTCAAGGACAAGGCCGCGTTCGTCGTGATCTTCATGTGCAACCATTGCCCGTATGTCGTCCACATCCGCGCCGGACTCGCGCAGTTCGCCCGCGACTACGCAGCGAAAAGCGTGGGCATCGTCGGCATCAGCTCCAACGACGCTAAAAATTATCCGCAGGACGGCCCGGCGAAGATGAAGGACGAGGCGAAGAACGCCGGCTACATTTTCTCGTATCTCTACGACGAGACACAGGCGGTGGCCAAAAGTTATCGCGCCGCGTGCACGCCGGACATTTTTCTTTTTGATCGTAGTCGCCGGCTGGTTTATCGCGGTCAGTTTGATGCGAGCCGACCGGGCAATGGTATTCCTGTGACCGGAAAAGATTTGCGCGCGGCGCTCGATGCTGTCCTCGCCGGCAAACCAACTTCCGAAATGCAAGTCCCCAGCATCGGCTGCAACATCAAATGGAAAGCGGGGAATGAGCCGGAGTATTTCAATTGAAAACAAAAGAAATAGGAGCAGGATAGAAGTCTATGAATACTTCCCAGCGCATTTTCAGCCTCCTCATCATAGTCTTTTCGGTAACGGTCCGGGCACAACTGGTTCCAAACGGCAGCTTTGAAAATGGCACCTTGCCCTCACCATCCTATTGGGACATTGTATATTCAGTTGGCGCAACGCGAAAAAGTTCTGCAATACATCAATAAACAGTTGTTAAATAAGGGAATACTGCGTATCTACACAGCCGTTTCTCAATCCGCAAAAATCGACCTCAATAGGGTGTAAAAAGTCGTTTATGGCAACCGCTGGCAACTGACTCGAGGGCGGTATAGCATTCAATCTGGGGTGCTAAATTAATAGTTACATCAAGGCTCCGCCATTGTCCTCAACGTCGCCCAATGTTGTGCCCCACCAAACCAGAATCGCAGAACGACTCAAGTGTTCAATTTCAGCCGATAATTCGAGAAATGGCAACGAGTTCCAAACTGAGATTTTACTAAAATCGGAACCGCTTAAGGCATCACATCGCTACAGCCAGGATACCCAGTTGCGCAATTATCGCCCTGTTTGCGCAAAACGTCGCTCGACGTATTCTGCCGTGCTGATTATAAGGTGCTGGTTAGTTCCCGAAGTCACGGTCATCCCGTAATTTATTTATTATAGTTTGGCTGGAGCGGGGAAATGAGCATTAACCATGAGCAATCGGTTTAAAATCGGACTATTGATTGGCCCCCACTAGTCATACCACTTTAGATGAGATGGTTTCCGGTGGTTTCGGTTTGTTGTTTTGTTTCCACTCAAGGTTCCGGTGGAAGGCGGGCGTAGCCCGACTGGAACCGGAACCTTGCTCACGCTGATTCTTG
>CAIKKJ010000039.1 GCA_903827955.1 uncultured Verrucomicrobia subdivision 3 bacterium | reverse complement strand
GGCGTTGCGGAACCAGCTCAATGCCACGCCGCCGGGGGTGGCAGGACCGGATAACGGTGCGGTGAGCGGAATTGTCATCGGCATGGCGGAGCGCTACCCGGAACTGAAGGCGGACAAATTGTTTTTGTCGCTGCAAAAAAATCTGGCGGACACGGAGCAGCGGATTGCGCTGGCGCGAAGTTATTTCAACGAGATCGCCACGCACTATAACACACGGCTGGAGATTGTGCCGGAACGCTACGTGGCGCAACTTGGCGCGATGAAGCCGCAGGCGTTGATGGCAGCGAATGATTTTGAGCGTGCGCCGGTGAAGGTGGATTTGGCGGGGTAGTTTTTCGAGAATGATGAATAGTAGGCGGACGAAGAGGATTTTTTAATTTCCAAACGGGGCAGGGGTAGATAACTTGCCGGACAAATTATGTCACATCAACCGGTTCCCTACCTCGACCTCAAAGCGCAAATCAAACCGCTCCGCGCGGAGATTGATGCGGCCATTTCCAAGACGATTGACAACTGCTCATTCTGTCTCGGGCCGGATGTGGCGCAGTTCGAAAAAGATTTTGCGAAGTATTGCGGCGCGGAACATTGCGTGGCGTTCAACAGCGGCACGTCGGCGGAGCATGTCGGCCTGATGTTGCTCGGCGTGAAGGCCGGCGATGAGGTCATCACGACGCCTTACACGTTTGTGGCGACGAGTTGGGCGATTTCGTATATCGGTGCGAAGCCGGTTTATGTGGACGTGGACGACGTGACGATGAACCTTGACCCAAAGTTGATCGAACGCGCCATCACACCGAAAACAAAGGCGATTTTGCCGGTTCATCTCTACGGACTGCCGTTTGATGTGGATGCGATCCGCGATATTGGCAAAAAATACGGAATCCCGTTGATGGAAGATGCCTGCCAGTCGCATGGCGCAAAATACAAGGGCAAGACGGTGGGCGGACTGGGCGAAGTGTCGTGCTTCAGTTTTTATCCGGGCAAAAACCTGGGTGCGTTCGGCGAGGGCGGGGCGCTGGTGACGAACAACGCAGAGTTTGCAAAACGCGCGCGGTCATTGCGCGAACACGGTTCGACGGTGCGTTATTACCACGACGAGGTGGGATTCAATTATCGCATGGAAGGCATCCAAGGCGCGGTGCTGGGTATCAAATTGAAGCATCTGGCGAAGTGGACGAGCGAACGTCAGCGCGTGGCGAAGCGTTACGCGGAATTGCTGAAGGACACACCGCTGCAATTACCGTCGGAACCGAGCTACGCGGAAAGCGTGTGGCATCTCTACGTGGTGCGCCATCCGCAGCGCGAGGAATTGAAGAAGCATCTGGAGGCGAACGGCGTGGGTTGCGCGCTGCATTATCCGCTGCCGCTGCATTTGCAAAAGTGCTACGCGGAACTCGGCTATAAGCAGGGGTCTTTCCCGAACGCGGAAAAGTCGGCGAACCAGTGCTTGAGCCTGCCAATCTATCCGGAACTGACGGAGGAGCAGATCCAGCGGGTGGTCGAAGTGGTAAAGTCTTTTTTCAAAAAATAGCCATTGATGACAGGGCGGTTTTGGCCGCATTTTCGAGGGCGCCGCGAGCAATCCGGCGTCCTTTTTTCTTGCGTGTTTTCAAGACAGTGCGGGACATCGGTTGTCTTGAAGAGTTTCAAATCGGTTTGTCGGTGGGGGTGGTGTGACATTTTTGGCGGTTGTTGGCGCAGATTAAAAAAGCGATAAAAAGCTTTTAAATCAATGGTTTTATAAATTTCCAGCCGTCCGCCGAAAAAACCGGGCGATTTTGTTGCGGACAGTGGTTTGGTGGCAAGGCAGTTGCAATAGCACGCACCAATGTCGTGCGTTGCCAACAGATTTTGGACGGTTAAAAGTATCCGTGGTTCATGGTTGCCCGCCCTGCTGGGGTTGCTGGTGCAACTGCCGGCGTGGGGCGTTCAGAACGTGGCGTTGACCTGGAATCCAAGCACGGTGGCAGGTGTAGTGGGTTACAAGGTTTATTGCGGCACGGCTAGCCAGGCTTATACGAGCGTCATTGATGCTGGAAACGCGACGAATGTGATGATTCCCGACTTGGCTGACGGCTCGACCAATTATTTTTCCGCCACGACTTACGATGCTTCTACAAATGAAAGTATCCATTCGGATGAGGTGGTTTTTGTGGTGCCATCGGTGAAAATCAGTGACACGAATAGCATTACAAACATCGTTATTGATCCAGTGCCGACGAACTCCACGCCGCCGAACCTGCCACCAGTATTGAACGCGGTGGCAAACCTTTTGGTAACAACAAATCCGGCGGATGCGACGAGCCTGATTATGACGTGGGATGTGAGCAGCGATGCGGGCGTGACCGGCTATCAGGTGTTTTATGGCACGGCGAGCGGAAATTATCTTAATGTGACGAATTTGGGGTTGGTAAACAGTTTAGTCGTGACGGGACTGGTTGCAGGGACGACGAATTATTTTGCAGTGCGCGAATATGATTCGGCTTGGAACGAAAGCCCGATATCGACGGAAGTTAATTACTTTTTGCCCGTGGCACAGAAGCAGTTACCGACCTTGGACGCCATTCACGACCTGTCGATCAATATGAATTCAGCGTTGCAAACCGTGCTGCTGACGGGCATCGGGGCGGGTTTTCCCAATACGAACAAGTTGATTAAAATCACCGCAAAATCCAGCAATAACAATGTGATCTCGATTCAGAAGGTCGCCTATACTAATCTAGCCAGCGTCGCCACTTTGAAGTTTAAACCCGTGGCTAATGCGTCCGGCGTGGTGACGATCACGGTGACGGTAGATGATGGCGGTGCGAGCAATAACATTGTCACACAAACTTTTACGGTGACCGTGATCAACACCGTCCGGCTGGCGGCCTTGCCGAAAATTACCAAACAACCGAGCGGGACAAATGTTCTGGCCGGTAAGTCAGCCTCCTTCAGCGTGGCGATGTCAGGGCGTGCTCCCTTTCGGTATCAGTGGATGTGCAACGGGACGAACCTGCCGGGTGCGACCGGTTCGATATTGACCTTTAAAAAAGCAAACACCAATCAGGCGGGGCTTTATTCGGTTTATGTCTCGAACAGTTACGGTTTCACGAATAGTTCGGTAGCGGAATTATGCGTGTTGATGCCGACGAATAGCGTGGTGGCGCAAACCAACACCCAGTTGGCGGTGAAAACGGCACTGGGTTCGATAACGAACACGGTTCCAATGATTTCGACACCGATTCGCATCAACGGCCAGTTCAGCTTTCAAGTGTCCGGTCTGACGGGGGCCAAGTATGTGGTCTTGGCTACGGAAGACCTGAAACACTGGTCGGCAGTGCAGACCAACACGGCCCCGTTCACCTACACCGAGACAAATGCCGCCAGTTTCGGCCAACGGTTTTACCGCTCGTATTATTTGCCGTAAAAAAGCTTAAATCTTTGTTGGCATCGCCGATGCTATAAAAGACGTATGACATACAAACAATCCATCCTGACTCAAAAGACCTTGTCACACACCGGCAACATCGGCTTTTCCGCCGCTGGTCTCATGGCCAAGCTGCGCAATATGGTAAAAATCGAAATTCCAGTGGGTTATCAAGATGAAACCGGTTTCCACTACGGTGTGAAAACGGCCGACAAACAAACTAATTTGCCGTCCGCCTGCTAATTCCGTATCAGGTCGGTGTCTCAAAAAATGTCATACACTGTGTTTGCATGAGACACGAAGGGGATGAAATTGCCCGTGAATTTTTTCCGGGTGGTATTTTTTGGTTTTAGATTTCTACATTTGGTGCTTCGGTGATTTTTCAAATTGTGGCTTCAAAGTTAGGTGTTCTTGTGGGGTGAATTAAATTATAGACAAGGGGAGACAGTTTGTATAATTTAAGGACATGGAGATTGTTTCAGTGCGAACAATCGGGCGACGCAACTTGCCACTCTTCGCTGTTTCTGGCGAAAATTTTTGGCAGGGAAATTAAGTCATTGTTCATGACCAAACCAAAATGCGGCCATCCCCACAAATGTTTACCCCCCACCCAGCTTGGTTCGGTGCCCGGACAAAGCCCAAGCACGAGCACATTGCCGCAGCCAACCTGCGTAAAAACCTTGGGCTGGAAGTTTTTTCACCTCGCCTCCGTTTGGAAAAACTGACCCGGCGCGGTTTGGTTTCGGTCACAGAACCATTGTTTCCATGCTATATTTTCGTTCGTTGCGTTCTGGAAGATCGGCTCAATGAGATTCAACACACGTCCGGCGTCAATCGGATGTTAAATTTTGGCGGAGTAATACCGCCAGTTGCCGATGAGATAATAGCGGAACTGCAGGATTGCTTTGAAAACGAGGATATCATCCAAATTGAGACCAGTTTGATGCCCGGCGACGAAGTGACCGTAGCAACCGGCTTCGCCGAGTCCGAGCATGAAGCGCAGTCCACAAATTTGTCCGAGCGACCGCGCCATGCCAGTCAGGGCGTTGGCCACCGTCCACCACGCAACGAACAGCGCGAGGCTCCAGCGCACACCCAGTTTGTCCACCACGCGGCCTGAAAGTAGATTCGCAATCGTATACGCGATCAGAAAAAAATTGATGATGCTGGCGTATTCCTGATTCGAGATGTTCAGGTCTTTCTGAATCGTCGTGGCAAGCAGGCCGAGGACGTTGCGATCAACGTAGTTCAGCAGCGCCGCCATGAAGAGGGCGAACGCGACGAACCAGCGCAGGTATGGAACTTTCAGTGTCACGATAAATTATTGCTGCTCCCAAAATTCCCACGTCAGGTCGCCAAGCTTGGGCGAAATGGTGTCGCCACGCAACGTGCCGATTTCAACGCCCATGAAATTTTCTCCCGCCATGTCCGGTGTGTAGCGAAAACCTTTGAACGTCGCGCCGCTCAACCCGGTGGCGAAGTGAAAAGTGTGTTCGTGAAAACTGCGGTTGGAAAGCACGATGGTCAGTTTGCCGTCAGGCTTCTTGAACGCGAAGATGCGCAAGTCCGGGTCGCGCGTTTCCTCTGTCACTTCAACCGCGCGAGAATCCCACGGCAGATGCCGCACGAAACTGCCGACGGCGTGCCAGTTATATTTGTTCCACGTCCAACCGCCGGGCTTAAGGCCGGGAAATTGGGGATTATCGGCGACGTTGGTGTCGTTGGCCGGTCGCCATAAACCGAGCGAGTAGCCGCTTGCCTCGGCGTTGGCAGCCGGCTTGAGCGCATGAATCCAAAACCACGTCGGCGCTTCGCCCACTTGAAACCAGTTCATGATGTGCTGCACGGTATTGAGGCAGCGCGCGGGAGACGCCGGGCCAGCAAGGTATTCAAACTCATTTTGAAATCGTGGCTTGCCGGTTTTTTCTTTGGGGATGTCGAGGATGACATTGGCATCTGAACCCACATGGTGAATCACCAGATCATCCACTAAACCTGAGGTTTTGGAATCATTCAGCACGGGACGGATGAATTTGAAATCCCAGCCAAACGCGGTGTCGGCGATGATTCTAATCTTCGGATCAAACGCGCGAACCTGCGGCGCGACGGCGAGAAAAGTTTTGGCATATTGCGCCGGTGTGAATTTGCAGGAGGAATATTTCTGATCCACTGTCGGCTCGTTTTTTAAGCCCCACATCGAAATGGGAATTCCGTTCGCGCGCAGGGTTTCCAAATCTCGCCGGTTCGCGATGGCGAAGTCCGCAAGAAAACGGTTTGTGTCGCCGTGGTATTCGGGATCGTCCGCAAAATTTCTACCAAAGCAGCGCAACATGTTTTCCGAACCGTCTGCACCCGTGTATTTGCGATTGGCTTTCCAGAAGGGTGCGGGCGACCAGTATTCAAGTGACACGCCTTCGATACCCGCCGACTGAATCATCTCGCGTAACTCCACCAGTTGTTCCGGCCAGCGCGGCTGCAAAAACTTTTGCTCCGCGTCCAGACCGCGCCAGTAAAGCCCGCCCGCCAGCCGACAGTAACGAAAGCCTTTGAGCAGCTCATGGTAAAAACGCTCCCGCTCTGCTGGCAGGAGATCATGCGGCACGCTGGTTGTGGCTTCCGGCAAGCCTAGATTCCCAGATGCGATGGAGTCAGATTGGATTTCAAAACCGAGGCCTTTGATGATTTGCTTCGGCTGTTCGGGGTAAATAGTGAAGGAACTTTCCGCCGGCGCGGCATGGGTGCGTGCCGGACGTTGCACGGGATACTCCGCCCGCCCACTTGCCGCCACGCCGCATAACGCCAGCGCAAGAAATAAGCTGTCAAAAAACTTCATGGTTCGTGGAAAGCATAAGTTTTACGTTGAAATTAAACTAGCAGTCTTTGCGCTTTTTTTCATAGATTTTGCGCAGCCAAATGAAAGCCAAACGCCGCCTGCCGCCGCCGAACCACATTCCCCGCGTCGCCCTGCTGGTGGACACGTCCACGGACTGGTCGCGCCGCGTCATCAGCGGTATCGTCCAGTATGTGCGCGTGCATGACTTCTGGCATCTCTACGTCGAATCGCGCGGCACGGAAGAAAAAATTGAACTGCCGCGCGGTTGGCAGGGCGATGGCGTCATCGCCCGCATCGGCAACCAAAAACTCGCCCGTAATCTGCATGCGCGCGGCCTGCCCGTCGTCAACGTCTCAGCCATCCAACTGCCCGGCTCGGTGGAATTTCCGCGCGTCAACACCGACGTCGCCGACACCGCACAAGTGGCCGTGAATTATTTTCTGGAGCGCGGCTTCAAAAATTTTGCCTACTTGAGTTTGCTCGGCTTGGAATATGCCGTCCGTCAACAAGACGCGTTTGTCGCCGCGGTGGAAAAAGCCGGTGGCCGGTGCGCCGTCTATGGCGTCAAAACCCACGCCGGTGCGCAGACGCCGGATTGGAATTTGCGCATCGAAAAACTTGGCGAGTGGCTGCGCTCGCTGCCCAAGCCCGTCGCGATTCTTACCTGGAGCGGCGGGCGCGAAGTGATCCACGCCTGTCACGCCATCGGTCTGCGTGTGCCGGAGGAAGTCGCGCTGTTGAGCAGTTCGGACGATTTCCTCTGCGAGGCGTCGCGCGTGCCGATTTCGGCGGTGCAGCCCAACGCGGAACGCATCGGGCGGGAAGCCGCCGCGTTGCTCCACCGCCTCATGCGTGGCGGGAAACCGCCCGCCCGCCCGATGCTCGTGCCGCCGTTGCGCGTCGTCACCCGGCAATCCACGGACACGATGGCCATTTCCGATGTCGCGCTGGTGAAAGCGTTGAGCTTCATCCGCGAAAAGGCCAACAAGCGCATCCACGTCGGTGAAATCGCCGCGCACGCGGGCGTCTCGCGGCGGTTGTTGGAACAGCGTTTCATCACCACGTTGGGCCGCACGCCGGCGGCCCAGATTCGCCGCACACACCTCGACCGCGCTCGCATGTTGCTTGCGGAAACGGATTTGTCCATTGACCAAGTCGCCGAGGCGTGCGGTTTTGGTTCGCCGGAATACATGACGTATTATTTCCGGCGCGAACTGAAAGTCACACCGTTAAAATTCCGCCGCGCCGCGCAAGGTTCAGCGTTGGGCAAGGCGGCGTTTCAAAAAGTCTGACCGGTTGTTGTAAAATTATTCAGCTCGCTACAACGGCAACTCTGCAACGCCTGGAGATCTTTTGGTCGAGTCTACGGTGAGTCGGGATTTCTGCACGGTGACAGCGGGTATTCACTGCTTCACGCTGCGGCATTGAATTTTACCTTCGGCTAGTTTTTGCCAGTAATCGTCCACTCAGGATGCCATCATAAACTTCTGGTTCAGGCGCGGCCAAAAATCTGGTTCATCAAGTCCGAAGGCAGCAATTGCTATGGATTTGGTTAACTCCAATTTCAAGCAAGCAGATTTCAGTTCCGCGGTGCGCGCAAAAACTTTTTGCGAATTTTGCGATAAGATGTCTGTGAATGGAATCGAGCTTTGCTTTGATGCGATTTGGTTCCTAGGAAAAACAATTAACCCGATTTTTCTTCTATTCCGCGATGGCTCAGTTTTCTACAGGTAGGTCATCGCCGCCAAACACCGGATTGGGTGCATTTATTTCAATAGCATTTGCACAGCGGTGCGGATGACTTCCCGCCGAATTGAAGTATCTTCTTTGAGTCCCAATGATTATTCCAACACGCATGACTGTTTCTGTATGTTTTTCAATCCGGCGCAATTTTTTTTCCGCTCTCCGCTTTATCATGGCTGTCGCCGCCGGAATGTTGCTGGCGGTTTCAAGCCGGGCCACAACTTTACTCGATGACACCTTCGCCGACGGCACGCGCAGCAACCATCTGCTGCCGACGGATGCCGCGTGGTTTGCGTCCAGCGCGTCGGTGGTCAGCGTGTCAACCGGCGCAATGAAGTGGACGCTCCCCAGCGGCTCGTTCATGGGTATCTGTTATTTTGAAACGAATTCATCATCGCCCGTCCAGTTGCAAATCGGCGACACGCTGACGGCGACGCTCAAACTGACGTTGACAAATTTTGCCGCGGCAAATTCATCCACGGGACTGCGCGTGGGTATTTTTGATTTTGCGGATTCCACGCTTTCGCCGAAGTGGGTGACGGCGGACGGTTTCAGCTCGCAATCGCAGGGGACCAACGTGCAGGGCTACGGATTATTTCAAAATTTCAGCACGACCTTCAGCAGCGCGTCGCCGATGAGCCTGATGAAGCGCACGACCACGGCGGACAAGGATTTGCTTGGCACTAGCGGCGACTGGTCTTCGCTCATCACCGGGCCGGGCAACACGAATAATTTCCCCGGCTTCACGAACGGCGGGCAATATACTTTGCAATTTCAGTTTCAACGGCTCGATACAACTTCGCTCGCCATCACAGTGACGTGGCAGAACCTGGCGAACAGTGCGTCACTCTCGACTTCGGTGACGGACAGTGCGGCAAGCACGTTTAATTTTGACGGCCTCGCGCTGCGTCCGGCGGGCGCGGCTTCGGTGGTGACAAACATGATTTTCAACGAGGTAAAAATTGACCTGGTTAGCAGCGGAATCGGGACGCCGCCGTCCATTAGCCTCGACCCGCACGACGCGACGGCCTACGTCGGGCAGAGCGCGTTTTTCAGCGTCGTGTCCGACGGCAGCGCGCCGTTGAGTTATCAATGGTATTTCAACACGAACACGCCGGTAGCCGGCGGCACGAATTCCTCGCTCACGTTGAACAATTTGCAAACGACCGACAGCGGCGCGTATTTGTGCATCGTCACCAACTCATTCGGCTCGGACACCAGCGCCGTCGCGCAGCTCACCGTGACCGTGCCGGTCGCGCCGACGATTTTCGCGCAGCCGCAAAACGTGACCGTGTCGCCCGGCGCGGGCGCGAATTTCACCGTGGCTGCCGCTGGCTCCGCGCCGTTGAATTATCAATGGTTCTTCAACACCAACACCGCCGTGAGCGGCGCGAACAATTCTACGCTCACCATCAATAACGTGCAGGCGGTCAACGCGGGAACGTATCACGTCATCGTCAACAACCTCGCCGGTTCCGCGACCAGTTCGGTGGCGGTCCTCGCATTGGACAACACGCCGGTCGCGCCGTCGTTTATATTGCAACCGGCATCGGTCATCGCGCTCGCGGGCAGCACGGTGGGTTTCAGCGCGGCGGCGAGCGGCACCGCACCGGTTTTTTACCAGTGGCTGAAAAATGGTTCGGCAATTTCCAGCGCGACGAACACGACTCTGACTTTGACGAACGTGCAAAACTCCGACGCTGCGAGCTTCGCGTTGCGCGCATCGAACAGCGTCGGCACGGTGGTAAGTAGCAACGCAACGCTAGCTATCACCATCTCGTCATCGCTGCCGAATTCTTCATTCAACCTCGCGGGTTTTGGTTTTCAGACCACCGGCGGCGGCGTGATTCCAGAAACCGACCCGGCGTATCGCAAGGTGACCAACGCGCTGGATTTTGCGAACGCACTGGTTTCCGCCTATAAAACTGCGGGTTCCGTGAAAGTCATCGAAATCACTACGAACCTTGATCTGGGTTGGAATGAGATTGGCTCCGCGGTCCAGACCCTTGCCTCCACGCCATTCCGCGCGCACAACCCCGCGCTGTTGCATCCGCGTTTGCTGACGACCGGGGTGAGCCTAATTGACATGCAGCCGAAGAGCGGCCTCACGATTTTTTCCGCCAACGGCGCGACGATCCGGCATTGCTGCTTCAACATTAAAAATACGCACAACGTCATCGTCCGCAATTTGAAATTCGACGAGCTGTGGGAATGGGATGAATCGAGCAAAGGCAATTACGACAAGAACGACTGGGACTTCATTGACCTCGGCAACGGCGGCACGGTGACGAACATCTGGCTGGATCATTGCACGTTCACCAAGACCTACGACGGCATCGTGGACATCAAGCAGGGCAGCAGCGGCATCACGATCTCCTGGTGCAAATACACCGGCGACGATGGCGCGGTGAACACGAACAGCTTCGGCTGGCAACAAATCAATGCGCTGGAGTCGAATAAAACGAGCTACGCATTTTACAATTTTCTCCGCAACAACGGATTCAGCACCACCGACATCGTGACCGTGATTCAAGGCCATGACAAAACGCATCTCATCGGCGCGAACGACGGCGTGAGCAAGGCCGCCAACGCCGCCGTGAACGCGCAGCACACAATTACGCTGCATCACGAGTGGTTCATGAATCCGTGGGATCGTCTGCCACGGCTGCGCGGCGGCAATGTCCACAACTACAATATTTTTGCCGACGACACGCGCGGCCTCGCGGCCAAGCGCTTGCGTGACACACGCGCCGCGGCGATGTCCACGGCGAACCAGAACACGTTGAACAACACTTACAGTTTCAATCCGTTTTTGAATGGCAGCATCGCGACGGAAAACGGCGCGGTGTTGGTGGAGAAATCGGTTTACAACGGCTGTCTCACGCCGTTGCGCAACAACCAGACCGATCCGAGCAACCCGGCCTACACCGGAAAAATTCTCGCGCTCGACACGATTTACCAGTTCGACAGCGCGTTTTTTCGCGGCAACAGCACCGACCCCGGCGGCGTAAATACGCTCGGCCCCGTGCAGGCGCCGGTCATTCCGTTCTCGTGGAATTTCTCCGGCGGCGTGCTGCCTTACGCTTACACGATGGATGACCCCAGCCAGCTTCCCACGATGTTGGCGACGAGCGCGGGCGCGGGCGCGGTGACGTGGAACAAAACCAACTGGCTGCTCACGACCTACGCGCCGACCGCGCCGGTCATCGTCGCGCAACCGCAAAGCGTGACGCTCGCACCAAGCAACACGGCGAATTTCATCGTCGTCGCCAGCGGCAGCGCGCCGCTGGGTTACCGCTGGTTTTTCAACACGAACAATTTTATTTCCGGCGCAACGAATTCCACGCTCACGCTGGCAAATGTGCAGAGCACAAACGCCGGAAGTTATTCCGTGGTCATCACCAACTCCGCCGGCGTGGTGACAAGCTCCGTCGCGGTGCTGACGGTTTCCAGCGGCGTCGTTTTACCGCCGCAAGTATCGTCCGTAATTTTCAACGCGGGCGTGTTTGGTTTCAGCGTCACCGGCAGCGCGGGGCAAACGTATCTCGTGCAGGCTAGCACCAACTTGATTGACTGGGCGACGCTGTTCACCACCAACCCGGCGACGCTGCCGTTCGTCTGGAGCGATGCCGCCGCCGGCAATTTTCCGAAACGCTTCTACCGCATCCAGCTTGAGCCATGATGCAACGTGGCGGCGTCTCGCAGAACGCCGCCAGCCAAAATAAAAATGCGGCTCTCTGCCGTGGAACTGCTACGGTGCGTTCCTAATTTTCAAACAGAATTGCAGGCTGTCCGGCTGACAATTTTTCTGCGCGTGTTACCTTGTGGCGATTCCAAAAATGAAAACCGCCATTGCCATTGTTTTTGCCGCCGTCGCAGTCGTTTGCACACTTCACGCCGAAGCACCGGAATGGAAGCAAATGCCGGAAATATTGTCGCGCATCGTCGCGCCGAAATTCCAAGCGCGTGATTTTGACATCACCAAGTTTGGTGCGGTGGGTGACGGTCAGACGGATTGTTCGCGGGCGATTTTCAAGGCCATCGTCGCCGCTGCAAAACGGGGCGGCGGGCGCGTGGTGGTTCCGGCGGGAGAATTTCTGACCGGGCCGGTGCATTTGTTGAGCAACGTCGAGCTGCACCTGACAGCGACAAATTCAGTTTTGAAATTCAGCACCGATCCGAAGAAGTATTTGCCCGTCGTGGCGACGCGATTTGAAGGCATGGAGTGCTACAACTATTCGCCGTTGATATACGCCTACGGCCAGCAAAATATCGCGGTGACAGGGCAGGGGACGCTCGATGGACAAGCGGATGAAACCACCTGGTTGAAATGGAAAGGTGAAAAAGGCACTGGTGAAGGAACGCAAAAGGCCGCCCGCGCCCGGCTCGACAAGATGAATAACGACGGCGTGCCGGTAAGCCAGCGCGTATTTGGCGAGGGAGATTTTTTACGCCCGCCGTTTGTGGAGTTTAATTTGTGCCGGAATGTTTTGATCGAGGGCGTGAAGATCCGCCGCTCGCCGATGTGGGAATTGCATCCGCTGCTTTGCACGAATGTCACGGTGCGCGGCGTGGACATAAATTCGCACGGCGCGAACAACGATGGTTGCGATCCCGAAAGTTGCTGCGATGTGCTGATTGAAAAATGTTTGTTCGACACCGGCGATGATTGCATCGCCATCAAGTCCGGTCGCAACGCCGATGGCCGCCGCGTGGGCGTGCCATCGCAAAACATCATCATCCGCGACTGCACGATGCACGACGGCCACGGCGGGACGACCATCGGTAGCGAAATTTCCGGCAGCGTCAGCAACGTGTTCGTGGAGAACTGCGAGATGGACAGCCCGGAATTGACCTGCGCGCTGCGCCTCAAATCGAACGCCATGCGCGGCGGCGTGTTGCAAAATATTTTCATGCGCAATATCAACGTCGGGCTGGTGAAGGACTCGGTGTTGCAGATTGATTTTCTCTACGAGGAGGGCGCGAAAGGCGAACAGAAACCGGTCGCACGAAACGTGGTGATGGAAAACATCAAGGTCGCGCAGACTCCGCGCGTGCTGAACGTGCGCGGCTTTCCGGCGGCGAGCATCAGCGAGGTCCGGATTTACAATTCCACTTTCAAGCAGGTCAAAAAGCCCGACCAGATCATCGAGGCTGACGTGAAGCTGGTGGATTGTGTGCTGGAACCGGCGAAGTGAGTTATATTGCAGTGTCGTGATGAAAGATTTTGTTGTCAGCCTGCTGCTTGGCGCCGCTACATTTTTCGTTGGGCTTACGCCTGGCTTGGCTGATGTCGTGCCGTGGACGATTGCCATCAACACGAACAACATCATCACCGTCACCAATTCTCCCTACAACGCCGTAGGCGACGGCGTGGCAACCAATACCACCGCGATTCAAAACGCCATCAATGCCGCCACGCTCGGCGGCAATACCAACGGATTGTGGGGTGGCGTCGTGCGGATTCCGGCGGGAATTTTTTTGAGCGGGCCGTTGAACATGAAGAACAATGTGAACTTGCAGGTAGATGCGGGCGGTATTTTGCGGATGCTGCCGTTCGGTGCGTATCCGGTGACGTGGTTCACGAATGGCGGCACGAATATTTATTTCGTGAACTCTGGCGATTTTATTTCCGGCTCCAGCCTCACGAATATCGCTATCAGCGGGCCGGGCGCGATTGACGGCCAGGGGCTGCCGTGGTGGCCGTGGGCCAACACCAACCTCGCCGACCGTCCCGTCATGATCAGCTTAAGCGGCTGCAACCACGAGTTGATCCAGAACATCACGCTGTCCAATTCGCCGATGTTTCACATCGCCATCGGCGGTTCGGCGGGGAACACCACGGTTCAAGGCGTCACCATCCGCGCGCCATCGTCAGGCGCGAATCCGCCGTCGCACAACACCGATGCTTGCGATGTGAAGGGCACGAACATCCTCGTCCGCGATTGCGACATCAGCGTGGGCGATGACAATTTCACCTGCGGCGGCAACACCTCCGATATTCTCATCACGAACTGCACCTATGGCAACGGCCACGGCGTTTCCATCGGCAGCTACACGTCGCCGTATGTCTCGAACATGACGGTCATCAACTGCTCGTTTACCGGAACCGACCAAGGCATCCGCATCAAGACCGACCGCGACCGCGGCGGCTTCGTCCACAACATCAATTACTACAATCTCTCGATGACGAACGTGATGCGCGCGATTCTCATCTACTGCCAATACACCAACACCGTCTCCGCCTATCGCGCGGTGGACAGCATTTCGCCGGGCGTGGCTGCATCGTATCCGGCGGCGGCGGTCACCGGCACCACGCCGCATTTCCGCGACATCACCATCAGCAACCTCACCGGCACCACGCAATCCGGTCGCGCCGCCGGTCTCATCTGGGGATTGCCGGAATCCAGCATCAGCAACCTCACGCTCGCGAAGATTTCCATCTCCAGCCAAAAAACCTTCGGCATCTACTGTGCGAAAAATGTCCGACTCATCGACTGCACGAACACGATTCTCGCTTCCGGCACGCCTCAATATTCGTTCTTCGATTCGCAGGTAATTTTCTCCAACACCGTCACGCCCGCCGCGATGGTGACGCTCGATGGCGTGACGACCAATGGCATCGCGAATGATTTTTCGTTCTTCAATTTTCTGCCGACGTTGAAGAGCACCAACGCCGTTAGCGTTGATTCGTTTGTCACGTTGAACAATTCCACATTCACCATCAGCAACAATCTCGCGCTGACTGTGTCCAATGTCATCACGTTTGCCCTCGGCACGAACGCGGCCACGCTCGCCGTGAAAGGCAACCTCGTGCTTGGTGGCTCGAACAATTTCCTCGCCGGCCCCGGCTTCACCAACGGCACTTACACGTTGATGACTTACACCGGCACGCTCGGTGGCAGCACGCCGACCGTCGGCGCCGGTCCGGCTGGTTACGCCTACGCCATTAACACCGCCACGGCTGGCCAAGTCAAAGTCAGCGTCACTGCCACCGTGCCGCCGCCCGCCGCGCCGACGAATCTCGTGGCTATCGCTTCCAACTCGCTCATCACGCTCACCTGGTCGCCCGCGGCCACCGCCACGAATTACAACGTGAAACGTTCGAACACCAGCGGCAGCGGCTATCTGACCATCGCCACCGCGAGCGGAACGAACTACGCCGATCCGGCGGTGGCCAATGGTGTGACTTATTATTACGTCGTCTCCGCCATCAACGCTGGTGGCGAAAGCGCGAATTCCACACAGGCCAGCGCCACGCCGCCGGTGCCGATTTTGTTCAGCGATCTTTTCAACAGCAGCACGCTGAACTCCGCGTCGCCGGCCACACCGGTTTCCAACGGCACGAGCTACGAAATGCTTTCTTCTAAAACGTGGAGTCCTTCACCCAGCCTCAGCGCAGGGCATTTTGTCTTCGGCATCGCCGCCACGTCGAGCGGCAGCGTGGAGGCGCAGGCGCTCTTTGCCAGCAACCCAGTCGTGCTCGCAAGTATCGGAGACACGCTCACGCTCACCATTGCATTCACGAACACCGCTGGATTGCTGACGTCCAACTGCGTGCTGGGTGTGGGCATGTATCGCAGCGGCGGAAATTTTCCCGTGCCCGGCGGTTTGAACGGCACGGCGACCACGACGGGTGGTTCCGGCAACGCCATTGGCAACGCACAAAACTGGATTGGTTACGTCGGGCAACTTGCCTTCACCGGTTCCAGTTCGCAGATTGTGACGCGTCAGGCGCAGTCGGGCACGGCCAACAACAACCAAGACCTCGTCACCAGTGGCAGCAGCAGTTCCAGCTACGCCAACCCCGCCGCGGGAACCGTTGGCAGCGCGTCCACCGCGCCTTCGCTCGCGCTCACCGCCGGCAATCCCTACACCGAAGTGCTGACCTTCCGGCTCGCCGCCACAAACCAGCTGGCCATCACCAACCAACTTTACGCCGGCACCAATACCAACGGCGCGCTGCTCTCGCAATTCGGCGCGGTGGCGAGCGGCGGAAATTTTTTGACGAACAGCTTCGACGCCCTCGCCATCGGCTGGCGCGAAACCGCCAGCCAGACGACGACGATTGACATTAACAAGATCACCCTCACCGCCGCGCTCGCCGCCAACACACCCGTGCCGCCCGCCGCGCCGACGAATTTCACGGCGGTAGGAACCAATCTGCAAGTGCGGTTGAAATGGAACGCTGTCAGCGGCGTGAACAATTATTTTCTCAAACGTGGCAACGTAAGCGGCGGCCCTTTCCCGACCGTCATCAATACCAGCGCCACGAACTACACCGACGCGGACGTGACCAATGCCGTGACTTATTACTACGTCGTCACCGCGTTCAACAACGTCGGCGAGAGCACGAACTCCGCGCAAGCCAGCGCCGCACCGTTACCTTCCAATCTAGCCACGAATCTCGTGTCATCGTTCGATGGAACGCAACTGTTGCTGTCGTGGCCGTCTAGCCACCTCGGCTGGCGTTTGCAGATCCAGACCAACGATGTGAGTGCTGGCCTCTCCACCAATTGGAGCACGGTGCCGAATTCCACTACGGTGAATTCTGTCGTTGTTCCCGTTGACAACCTGAACGGGAGCGTTTTCCTGCGGCTCGTATATCCGTGATTACTTCGCTGCGAGTTTTTCGGTGAGCCACGCCACGAGCTGCTGCTGCCAGTCGGGCGTGAATTTTTTCCAGTCGGCGATGCGGTGCTGGCCTTCGGGGATGGAGATCAACGTGGCATCCACCTGCGCCGCCTTCAGCGCTTCATAAAAATGCTGCGTCTGGCCGAACGGCACGGTCTTGTCCGCGCTGCCGTTGAGGAGCAGGAACGGCGGCAGCCCCGGCCGGACGTAGGTGAGCGGCGAGTTTTTCTTCAACACCCCGCGCACGCGGTCGGTGAGATTGCTGGATTCGTAGCCGAACAGATTCCGCATGGAGATGCTCAAGCCGCCGCGCCGTTCGTTGTCGGCCACCAAGTCCGTCGGCGGCGCGAACGCGGCAATGGCTTGCACGCGCTCGTGTGCTGGCTTTGCGAGATGCAGCCGTTGCAGAAACGTTTTTTGCCCGCTGCGTGTTCCCGCGAGCGTCACCAATTGTCCACCCGCCGAATAGCCCAGTAGCGCGATGCGGTTCGGGTCGCCCTTGTATTCCGCCGCGTGCACCTTCACCCAGCGGATGGCGGTCTGCACATCGTCGTAACACGCGGGCCAGCGATTCGTCGGCGCGAGCCGGTAGGAAATCGTGAACCAGGTGAAGTTCGTCGCGAACGGCGCGAAAACCGGCACGATGTCCTTCTCGCGGTCGCCCGTCATCCAGCCACCGCCGTGGACGATGAGGACGACTGGATGAGTTCCGCCGCCCGCTGGAACGTGCGCATCGAGAAACAATTTCTCCCCGCCCGCTTCGCCGTATTGGATGTTCAAACGGTTCGCGCTGAAAGACTGGTTCGAATCAGGGTCCCAGCCGTCCGCGCCGCCGAGGACTTTTTCGACGGTGATCTTTTGCGCGTCGGCTTTGCTCAACTGCTTCGCCCAGTCCACGCGGTTTGTCGGATTCGCCCCCGCGCCGGTGGAATTGAATTCGGCATAGCGGATGGTGTCATGGCTTTTGCCCCAGTCGTTCCAGCCTGCGGGTTTCACCACGTCGGACAATTCGCAATTGAGAAACGTGGTGCTGCCAAACTGCCGCCACGGACGGCCGAGAAAACTTTTCACGCCCGGCTCGCCGGTGATCTTGCAATTGGAGAAAACGTAGCCGAACGGCACGTCCACCGGCGTGGAGGCGGCGGTGAGGTAGCCATCGCGCAGGGAATGGATTTCGCACTTCTCAAACCACGCTGTCGCCGCGCCGAAAATAAAGTCAACGTGGCCGCAGATGTAACAGTTCTCAAAATACTGGCGCCCGCGATTGATGAGAATGGTGTCCTGCCAGCCGAGGAAACGGCAGTTGCGGAACATGGCGCGGTCGCCGTCCACGCGGATGGCCAAGGCCTGACCGACCGGCCCGGCGGAATTTTCAAACGTGATATTCTCAGCGCTGAAGTCATCCGCATCAATCGTGGTCGAGGGTGTCTTGAATGTGCCGATGGGTTTGCCTTCGGCGTTCGTGATGCCGGCGTAAAGATTGAAAGAGAGAATGGTGTTCGTCGCGTTTTGGCCGACGAGTTTGAAAAATCGTTTCTCGCGTTGGATGTAGATTAGTTCCTGATAAGTGCCGGGCGCGACGTGGATGACGACGGGATTTTCGCGGCTACCGGAGGGCACGGACATGATGGCGGATTGCACGGTGGTGAACTGCGCCGATCCGTCGGTAGCGACGAAGAGATTGGTTTGGGCTGAAATTGTTGCAGCGCAGAACAGGAGCGCGGCAACAATAAATTTGGATTTCATGCCCCGAGGTTAGAGCAAAGCGGCGGCGTGAACCAACGGCAAAAGTTTTTGAAGGAATGCAAATCCATTGGCGGATTCGGCATTTTCTCGGGTCTAAAAAAACGGGCTTTGACGCGTTGCGCCAAAGCCCGCCCGTTTAGGGTTGGCTGATTAAGGATTGTATTGCAACCGGTAGTAGGCGGAGCCGGGGATGCCGCCGAGGTCGCTGAAGTTGTCCGTGTAATCAAACAGACCGAGAGCCGGCGCATTGGTGGTGAGCAAGGAAACCCAGCCAACGAGATTGGTAGAGCGTTGCACCGTGTAGCTATAGCCGGGGATGCCGGAGAAGGTGACGGTGGGAATGCCGCCGATGGTGTTGATCTGCGGATTGCTCTGACCAAAGATGGTCGTGCCGTTGACGGTGATGCTGACGGTGCTGGTGCCGGTGTCGCCGAAACTATCCTGCACGGTGTAGGTGAAGGTGTCGTTGACGTTGTTCGTGTTGTAGTAAAGCACGTAAGCGCCGGAGAGGCTGACGAAAGCGCCGTTGGTGCTGCTGCCGACGGAGATTAAGCTGAGGACGTCGCCATCCACATCGGCAGCGTTGGTGAGGAGGTTGCTGACTAACAAACGTAGAGCCGGAACGCCGGAGTTGCGCGTGACGCTGGCATTGCTGGCCACGGGCGGATGGTTGGTGACGATCTGGTTCAACGAGTTGGTGCTGCCGTAGTAGAACACTTCACCGAGGTAGGTCGCGGTGATGTTGTTGTTGCCGCGAGCCAGAGTGCTGAGGCTACCGCTGGTCGCCACGCCGGCGATGATACCGTTGGTGCTGAAGGGAGTTACGCCGTTGTAGAACGTCACGGTGCCGGTGGCATTCGTGGGGGTGATTGTGGCGGTAAAGTTGAGTGTATCCTGGTAGCCGGAGGGATTGGCGGAGCTGGTCAGCGCCAGCGCGGTCGGGAGAATGGTGACCACTGTGATACTGCCATTGATGGCCAAATTATTGGTGTTCCACACCAAACCGGCATTCAGCGGCGGAAGGGTAAGGTTGGTGTAGCTGCCGGCGTAGGCAGCGGCGGCAAACAGCACAAAAGTATCGCCGCCGACGAGGCTGGGGCCGGCATTGGTCACGATCAAACTACCGCCGAAGGTCAGCGTGCCGGATGTCAGCACCAGCTTGTCGGCGTTCTGCGCGTTGGTGCGGTTGAGTTCCATCAGCACGGTGCCTTTCATCACCGGCGCGTTGCTCAAGGTGAGTGTGCCAATGGATGCGCCGGGGGCGATGGTGCCGTTGTTGGTGAATGTGCCGTTGACCGAGCCGAAGCCGGAGAGCGTCTGCGCTGCGCTGAGCGTGAAGCCGCCGGTGACACCGGAAACATCAAACAATGCGCTGGCGGAAACTGCTATGTTTGCACTGGCCAGCGTCACGGATGCACCACTCAAGACGAGTGTGCCGGCGCCGATAACCGTCGTGCCAGTGAAAGTATTCGCGCCGGTCAAGGTCAGGATGCCGCTGCCGGTTTTGGTCAAGGCCAGCGAACCGGCGGTGTTTTGGATGACGCCGCTGAAGGTGCTGGAAACATTGTTGTTGCCAACTGTCAATAGCGGGCTGCCGCCGGCGATCGTGTCAATGATACCTGCGCCGCTCAAGCCGTTGATGGTTTCGCTGAAGGTATTCAAGTCGAGCGTGCTGGCGACCGTGACATCACCTTTGCCGGATCCATCCGGGATGACGTTGCTGGCACCGAGGCGAAGCACACCGACGTTGGCGCGCGTGTCGCCGCTGTAAGTATTGTTGCCAGCGAGCACCAGCGTGCCGCTGCCGAGCTTGGCGATGCCCAGTGAGTTTGCTGCCGCGTTGGTGACCGCGCCAGAGAAAGTCGTGAGCGCAGAGTTGTTGATGGTGAAGAACTGGATGTTCGTGTGAATCAGGATGCGGCCGGACAGGGTGAGGTTCTGCGAACCTTTGATTTGCAGGTTGGTGCAGCCGGTGGCCGTGGAGGCGGAACTGCTGTTCACGTCCGCGAGGATGTCGTTGGCTAGCGTGCGTGGCGCGCCGACGGCGTAGAGTCCTAGCGGGTTGAGATCAAAGCCGAAGGTGACGCGGTTGGTGCCGAGCGGGCTGTCCGCGCCGAGGCCGATGAAGCCGGCGCGCAGTTCCGTGCCGCCAGCGAAGGTGTTCGCGGCGTTACTGATGATGAGGTTGCCGCCGGGGTTGGAGCCTTCGATGTTTTTGTAAATTTTTCCAGAGCCGCTGATAGCGCCACTGAAAATCTGATCCGGCAGCGTGTCGTTCGTGTTGTAAGACTCGAGGAACGTCATATTGTTCGCGCCATTGCCGCCGAGGACGACATTGCCCGCGTAGGTGAAGCCGCCGGCGTAGAAACGGAAGTGGTTGGTGCCGGTCGCGGCGGCGTTGGTCACTAATAACGTCGTCCCTGGGACGGCACTCACGGCGGCAGAATCAAAATGAACTGTGCGCGTGGTGGTCGAAGTGGTGGCGACGGTGGAGTCGGCAGTCACGGCCAGGCCGAACTTGTAGGCGTTGGCCCGAGCCGGTGTGAAATTCTGCGCGGCGCGGGTGAACTGGCCGCCTGCCATGACGAGGGTGGAGGCGGGAGCCAGGTTGCCGGAGTCGGTCAACTGAAGCGTGCCGGCTTTGACCGTGGTGTTGCCTGCGTAGGTGTTCGTTACGGAAAGCGTCGTCGTGCCGCCGCCGGCGTTTGTGAAGGAGCCGTTGCCGCTGATGGCGGAACTGATGGCGACGGCGTCCGAATGGTTGATGACGAGTGCGCCGTTGTCCACGATGGCCATGTTTGCCAGCGTGCCGGTCGTGCCGCCGTTGCCGAGTTGGAGCGTGCCGCCGCTGATGGTCGTGAGGCCGACGAAGGTGTTGCTGTTGGCGATGGTCAGGATTCCATTGCCCGCCTTGGTGAGTGTGTTGTTGCCGGTGATGCCAGCGGAACCGGCGAGGGTGTAATTTTTGGTCGCGTTGCTGACGGTGACGCCGACGGGAGCGACGTTGGCGCCGAGCGTGACAGTGAACGGCCCGGCGCCGCTGGCGGTGTCATTGAGCACCGCCGCGTTCGTATCTGCCCAGGCGACGCTTGTGCCGGCGGCGTTGGTCCAGTTCAGGCTGGAGAAATCCCAGGTGCCGGTGCCGGCGGTCCAGACGAGCGCGGATGGGGTCGCAACGTTGGTGACGATGAGGGAGATCAGTTTATTCGCCGTGTCATTGGTGAGGATACCGCTGATGTATGGCGGCAGGGAAAGCGGCACCGCCGGCGGCGTGCCGGTCAACGCGCCGGCATAGGCGATCAGTGGATAAATGCCGGGCGGAATCACGAAGCTGCCGCCGGTGACAATGACATTCAAGGTGCCGTTGATGGTGAGGTTGTTCAACACCTGCAACGGCGCGACGGTGGTGCTGGGCGTGTTGCCGTTGAACGCGAACAATGCGTATTCCGTTCCCGCCGCTGCGTAGGTCAGGTTTGTGCAAGCCCACTGGCTGCCCGAGGTCGTGATGGACACGCCGTTCGTCGCGCCGGCGTTGACGGTGACGGAGCTGTTCGAGCACGAGCCGCCGGTGACACCGATGAGCGCGCCGACGGCCACGGTCGTGGCACCCGAGTGCAGCGAGTTGCCGCTCATGGTGAACGTGCCGGTTCCCATCTTGGTGAAGGCCGTGTTCGTCACGCTGGGACTGATACCGAAATCAACAAACTTCCCGGAGAAGCTGGTGCTCGCGTTGTTGGTGCCGACCTGGTAGCTCACCGTGCCGGTGCCGTTGGCGGTTTGGTTCGGCCCGATCTGTCCCGAACCGGACAGGGAACCAAGGATGTAAGGTCCGAGGCCGGCATTGCGATCCTGCAGGGTTCCGTTCACCACGAACGAGGCGTTGGTGCTGCCGTTGACACCGCTGGTGGCGGAGAAACGCAAGGTGGCACCGGATGGAACGGAGACGGTGCCGGTGAAGGGATCAAGCTGGCGGGTGGAGGTGCTGAAGCTGACCGAGCCGCTGATGTTGATGATGCTCGTGCTGTCGCCAGAGGTGATGGTTCCGCCAACGCCATTACCCAGTGCCGTCGTGGAGAAGGTGGCCGTCGCGCCGGCGGGGATGGTAATCGGGTTGCCGGGAAATGCGCTTGCGCCGCTGTTCGGCAGGGACAAGGTGGTGCCGTTGTTCATCGTCATCGGCCCGCTGCCGATGCTGGAGCCGGATCCCATGGCGAGCGTGCCGCCGTTCAGTGTGATGCTGCCGGTATAGGCGGTGTTCGTCGTGACGATAGTCAGCGTGCCGGAACCATTTTTGACCAGCGGTCCGCTGCCAACGAAGGCCGCGTTTACCGCGTTGGATGAAATGGTATAATTCTTGTTCGTCAAGTTTGCCGTGATGGACGCCGGCGTGACCAGTGTGCTCAAGGAAACGGTGATTGGTGATGCACCGCTGGCAGTGTCATCAAACACCACCGCTTCTCCGTCCAGATAATTCACCGCCGCACCGCTGGTATTTTTCCAGACAGTCGAAGTGTTGATATCCCAGTTCGTATTACCAAGTGCCCATTGCACGGCGTTGCCGATGGTCACGTTAAGGTCGATGGATTTATTGCCGGTGTTGTTGACGATGGTCGCGGTGACGCCGACGGGCAATGTCAGCGCCGTGGTCGGCGGCGTGCCGGAAAGTGTGCCGGTGTATTTGATAAGCGGATATGTGCCCGGCACGATGGTGGCGTTGGCGGAACGCACGATAACATTCGGCGCAACTGTGAAGGCCAGATTACCGTTCACAAAAAGCGGCGCGCTGGTAGTGCTAGGCGCAAAACCGTTGAAGTTAAAATCGGCGAACGTGCTGCCCGCGCTATAGGTCAGCCCGCCGCACGCCCAACTTCCGCCGGCTGTCTGCACTTGCACGCCGTTCGTCGCGCCCGACGACACGGTGAATGTGCTGTTGGAAGAGGAACCGCCAGTTACGCCGATCAGTTCGCCGGCGTTTATGGCGGTTGCACCGGAATAGGTGTTGGTTCCAGAAATGACCAGAAAACCGGTCCCGTTCTTGGTCAACCCGCCACTGCCGGTGGAATTAGTTAGTGAGCCGGAGATGGTGTTTGTTCCCGTGCCGTCGCAGGTCAACGTCTGCGCCTTCAAATCCAGCACACTTCCGGAAAGCACGTTGCCGCCGCCAGAGTTGGCAAACAGCGTGACTGGGGCGTCCAAAAACAAACTTCCTAAGAACCGCGCCGTGCCACTGGTGCCGGCGGTGTTGGCAATTATTTTGCCCCCAGCACTGCCGTTGCGCACGTTGATGGGAGTCGAAAGATTGTTCCCTCCGTTCAAATTCAAATTCGCACCAATGCCCGTGGCCGTCGTGTCGCCGAGGCGGATGAAATTTCCGCCGTTGGCTAGCGCACTGTTCGTGGCGAGCACCAGTGTGCCCGCGTTCACCGTCATATCACTGGTGAACGTGTTCGTCGCGCGCAATGTCATCGTGCCGCTGCCCAGCTGGGATAGCGCCAGTTTGTGAGTGCTGTCAAAATCGGAAATGATGCCATTGAAAGCGACGGCCGACGGGCCATACACATTGACCACGCGTAACGCCTGGCCCGCATCAGCAGAACTGACCGTGCCGTTAAACGTCAGCGGCCCCTGACTGGTGCCGGTGTTGACATTAATATTCAAGACGTGGAACGTGCCGTTATTGTTGCCGTTGGCGATGGGGAAGTTGATGGTCTGGTTGGTGTTCGCCCCTTCATTCTGGATGTTCGGATCATTCACCCCGCCGCCGAAATCATAAAAGAAAATTGAATTGCCAAAGAGGTTGAACGCGTTCGCGCCGTTCTTGAAATAAATCTGATAGCCCGGGCTGCCAGCCGCGAAATTGTTCGTGTTCGTCGTCCGCGCCGCGCCATTGAAATTCAGGAACACTTGCGGGCTGCCCGGCGCGCTGCCGCCCCAGTTGCCGCCCGTAGTCCAGTTGCCATCGGCACCGCCACCGTTCCAAGTAAAAGCAGCTGGCTGCGCATGTGCGAGCCCGGTCAAGGCGCAGGCTGTGAGCAAAATTCCAAAACGTTGCAGCCGGAAATTCCAGCGGCGGGTGAGACTAGGAGTGGGGGTTGCGGTGTTCATATTTCGTGGGTTTGGTTGCGTGAGGTGATGGCGGAACGACACCAAGCCGCTCCAAAAAATCTAGGGTTGGCCAAGATTATCTGGTTTGCGGCCAAAGATAATCGCATGAATGTGTGATGCGGCTAAATGCACGGTTTTTAAGACCTTTTTTCAGGGACGCGGTAATTTACTGTAAACCCTCCTCGCTTGCTTGTCCCCCATTCTGATGATGTCACCGTCCTGCCTACCTTGCCGCCCATAATGGAATCCAGTTCCCGGCATTTTTGTGCGGGTTTGCACACGCTGCCGTTCACTGGTAAAACATGCAAGTGAATTTGACCTTTCGCCTTCGATTCGCCACGCAGCCAGGCCAGGTGCTCGCTTTGGCCGGCGGGCATCCGCTGCCGGGACATCCGCTGCCGCTGCACTTTTTTGATGCGAGACATTGGCAGGTTACCGTGCCCCTGGTCACCAAGGCTTGCGGCGAACGATTCAATTACAATTACCTTTTCCGCAGCGGCGAGGCGCAGGCGACTGACTGGGGGCAAGATCGTTCGCTACGTCCGGCGGATTTTAACTGCGCCGAACTGCTCGTGCTGGATTCGTGGAACGCACCCGCGTTTTTCGGCAATGCCTTCGCCACCGCCCCGTTCAAAAAAGTTTTGCTGGCCGAAAATCTCACCGCGGTCAAAACCGTCGCGTTGGAAAATCCGACGCACACCTTTCGCGTCAAAGCGCCCTTGCTGCAAAAAAATCAAACCCTCTGCCTGCTCGGCGAGGGCGCGGTTCTGGGAAACTGGAGCCCGCAAGCCCCCGCACTACTCGGACGCAAACGCGGCGAAGATTTTTTCTCCGTGCAACTGGATTTGCGCGGCCAGACGTTTCCGTTCAATTATAAATACGGGGTGTTTGATGTCGCAAAAAATTCTTTCATCCGCTTTGAGGACGGCGCAAATCGCGTGCTCGCCGATGAAATCGCACGCGACAAACATACGCTCGTCAACGACGGCTTCGCCAACCTGCCGGACAACACTTGGCGAGGTGCGGGGGTGGCGGTGCCGGTTTTCAGCCTGCGCAGCGAAAACAGCTTTGGTGTCGGCGAATTTCTTGACCTGAAATCGCTGGCTGACTGGGGAAAACAAGTTGGGCTGAAGTTGATCCAATTGCTTCCGGTCAATGACACCAGTGCGACCGGCACTTGGAAAGATTCCTATCCTTACGCCGCAATTTCCGCGTTTGCGCTGCATCCGATTTATTTGAACCTCGCCGCCGTCGCAGACAAAAAAAATCAGAAACACCTCAAGCCGCTGGAAGCCGCGCGCAAAAAACTGAACCGGCTCAAGGACGTGGATTACGAGGCGGTGATGAAGCTGAAACTGGAATTTCTGCGGAAGATTTTCCCATCGCAAAAAGCCGCCACCTTCCGCACGAAGGAATACAAAAAGTTTTTCACTGAGAACCAGCACTGGCTTGTGCCCTACGCCGCGTTCTGTTTTCTGCGCGACCAGTTCGGCACGGCGGATTTCAACCGCTGGCCGGAACATTCCAAGTTTGGCGCATTGAAAATTGCCGCTCTGGCAAAGGGGAATAACGAAATCGCGTTCCATTGTTTCATCCAATTCCATTTGCACACGCAACTGCAGGCCGCCACGGCGCACGCTCATAAATGCGGCCTCGTCGTGAAGGGCGACATCGCCATCGGCGTGTTCCGCCACGGCGCGGATGCATGGCAATCGCCGGAGCTTTTCAACATGCAACAACAGGCTGGCGCGCCGCCCGATCCATTCGCGGCGAAGGGTCAGAACTGGGGCTTCCCCACTTACAACTGGCCGCGCATGGCCGCCGACGGCTTCGCGTGGTGGAAGCAACGCTTCGAGCAAATGGGAAATTATTTCGATGCGTTTCGCATTGACCACATCCTCGGCTTCTTCCGCATCTGGAGCAGCCCGGCGCACGCGGTCGAGGGAATTCTTGGTCATTTTGTCCCGGCGATTCCGGTGGCGGAAACAGAATTCGCCGCCCGCGGAATAGCTTTTGACCGCGAGCGGCTGACGAAGCCATTCATCACCGACGGCGTGCTGCGTGAAATTTTTGGTGGGCAGACGGATTTGGTGCGGCGCGAGTTTTTGACGGCCGCCGGCAACGACCAGTATTCGCTCAAGCCGGCCTTTGGCACGCAACGGCAGGTGGAAAAATATTTTTCGGAGCGGAGCGCGGATGAAAAGCTCAAGCTCGGCCTGTTCGATTTGATCAGCAACGTCATCCTGCTGGAGGTAGAAGGGGAATTTCATTTCCGCTTTGCGATGGAGCAAACGGCGTCATTCAAAAATCTGCCGCCTGACCAGCAGGCGAAGTTACGCGACCTGTATGTGGATTATTTTTTCCGGCGGCAGGACGACTTCTGGATGCGCGAGGCGATGCAAAAATTGCCCGCGCTCAAGCGCGTCACAAACATGCTCGTCTGCGGCGAAGACCTCGGCCTCGTGCCCGCGTGCGTGCCGGAGGTGATGCGCGACCTTGGATTTTTGAGTTTGGAAATCCAGCGGATGCCAAAAAATCCCGGCCAGGAATTTTCGCGCCCGGCAGACGCGCCCTATTTGAGCGTCGTCACGCCCGGCACGCATGACATGAGCACGCTGCGCGGTTGGTGGACGGAAGACCGGGCGTTCTCGCAGAAATTTTTCAACGGCGAGCTTGGCCAACCAGGGGCAGCTCCGGAGGTGGCGACACCAGAAATTGTCGAAGCCGTCGTGCGGCAGCATCTCGCGTCGCCGGCGATGTGGAGCATTTTTCAATTGCAGGATTTGCTCGGCATGGACGCGAAGTTGCGCCGCAAAGACATTGAGGCCGAGCGCATCAACGTGCCGGCGATTCCCAATTTCTACTGGCGTTACCGGCTACACGTGACTTTGGATGGCCTACAAAAGGAGAAAACTTTCAATGCCCGCCTCACCGATTTGCTCAAGGAATCAGGCCGTATATCTTGATTCTAATTCGGCAAAGTCAGCGTCCGCCGGCCGGCAAAGCCTTGAGCATCGCGCGGTAGTAATCGGCGTAATTGCCGCTGTGATCAATGCCATTTTGAATCAACTGGCGTGCTTCGGCGACCTTGCCGGTTTTAAGATAAGACAGAACCAGTGCTTCGTCCGCAGCGACTAAATCCAGGCCGCCAAGCTTTTGCCGGCTAGCTTGCAAATAGGGAATGGCTTCGACAAACTCCCCGCGCAACTGATGCAGCCGCGCAAGGTGGCGCTCGGCCATGCCAGATTCAGAAAAGCCATTGCGCAACAAAAATTCCCCCTGCTTGATTTCATCAGCCGCCTCGGCACGTTGGAGTTCGGTGAGCCGTCCGTGAATTTTTTCCTGACAGACAAGCGCAAAATAAATGTATTCCATGTGCCACGAGGTGTATTCCGGCACGGACTTCTGCGCGATGCGTAACAGGTCATAGGCACCGGCAAAATTTCCGTGCTGCATCAACACGCGCGCGACCATGCCGGTGAGGGGACGTTTGCCGCCCGCGTGCGGGCGGGCGGTCTGCCACTCGCGCATGACGGCGATGACTTCGGTGGAATTCGTGGCTTCAATTTCCCGGCAAACTTGGTCAAAGCGCGCGGCAGCTTCGGGGTTGTTTTCGCGCATGAAGGGAATCTGAAAAATCACCCGCATGTTGTGAGCCACGGTGTAGCGATCATAAGGATTGTCGCCCAGTCGCTTCGAGTATTCATCATCCGTGGCGAGTTTGGCCAAGTCATCGGCGGTGACGTGCAGTTTGCCGGGCATTTTGGTCAGACTGTGCATCCAAGCCCGCGCCATGAGCGCCTGTCCCAGCAACGTCGGGTGAACATGATCATCCATCAGTTCCCAGCCAATGACACCACCAAAACTCGCGGCGCGAAAAACACTTTCGAGATCGCAAATCGGCGCACCCTGTTCATGCGCTGCTTGCATAATGGCGGCCTGCGACATTCCCGGCGCACGCCACGGTAGCGTATCAGCATCACGCGCAGCGGAAAATTCCACGGCCGCCGCTGGGAAGTTGCTGGCCGCATAAAGATTTTTTGCGGATTCAAAATGAGCACGGGCACTGCTGGGGTTTGGCTTGAGCAATAATTGCAGATTTGGCGCAGGCAAAGTTGCATCCGCTCCGATGGGAGCCAACTCTCGCTCGTTGGACGGTTGCGTGCAGATGAGAATGGGAACTGCTTTGGCCCGACAACGCTCAATCATGATGCCGAGATTGTGGCGCAAATTGGCAGCCGCCTCGCGGCGCAGTGGCGAGTCTGGCGCGATGTCGTTCCGGCCCAGCATGAGATCCATGAGGGTTTTGGTTTCTTGCGGGCCGGGTTTGGGCCGGAGCTTCATTGCCGCTTGGACGGTCGCCAGCGAATAAAACCAGCGACAGGCGGAAAGCATCCACGGTTTGCCGCCCGCGCTGCCGGTGGAAGCCACGCCATATGCGCCGAAAAATTCGTTGTGACCGGTGCCAACGATAATGAGGTCGGGCTGAAACGCGAGTGCTTCGGTGAGAATTTCCCGCACTGGATAACTGGCAATGGCGGTGGTGCCGAGATTGATGACTTCAATTTTTCGATCCGGCCATACATCTTGCAACATGGCCGAAAAAAATGCCGAGGCCGCGAGGTTGCGTGGTTCCGGAAAACCCTTCATGGCCGATTCGCCGACGAGAAAGATGCGGACGGCATTGGTCGCTTTGGGCTGGTAAAAGCAATATTGCTCGTTGTAGCCGGGCCGGGCCGGGTTAGCAAAAAAATACGACGTCGCGCCCGCCGGGTCGGTGATAACAAGCGCACCCTTATCGGTCTGTCCAACGAGCTTGAGAATCGGTGCATACCCGCCCAACCCCGTCAAACGAAGCACGGCTTCCAAAATGAGCAGACCAAGCAGCGGCAACACAGCCAGCATGCCGATGAATAAAATTCGCTTCCGCAACGGAAGTTTATTCGTCTTCGCCGGGGCAAGGTTTTCTTCAGGCGCAGTCATTTTATTTAGTGAATAGGTCGCCGATTTTAACGGATAGCCAAACAAGCCCGCAAAAGAAAAAAGGCCGTTGCGGTGAACAACGGCCTTCGCGAAATTTTCGGTGGAATTACTTCCGGTCAATCACCCGGCGAGCCAATAGCAAGCCGCCTAGACCGAGCAGCGCGAATGAGGTCGGTTCCGGCACGGGGGTAATGGTGTAGGAGTTGACGAAGGGAGATGCAGTGTTATAGGAATCGCCCCAGTTGGCGATGCTCTGGCTCGGATTGGACAAAGCATCCACGGCACCGTCTGAGCCGCCACCGCCGGAGGTGTAGACATCGAAAAGAAAAGTGCTGCCACTGCTCAAACCGAGTCCGGCAAAATTGAAATTGAGCGTAACAGAGGAAGCGTCTTTGGTGATACTGATGGAGTCGGGGTTAGCTGCGTAAGTGGCCGACTGGAGGCCCCAAGAGCCGGTGTAGTTGCGGAGTTCAGCGCCATTACCACTATCCACCCAACTGCCAACCCAATAATTCATTCCCGCTGCCAGCGAAATCGGACGGCCCCAACCATTGCCAGCCGTGTCGCCACCGCTAGTGGAGCTTATACCAATCATGTATTTACCCCAATCGGTCGCAACCGGATTGCCGGTTAGATTGATTTTAAAATTCAAATCCGTCGCGGTGTTATTCACTTCCACCGAGGAGATGTCGAGAATTCCGCCGCCAGCGGTCGTGAAGTTTTCACCGGTGGCATCTATGTAGGTGACGGCGCTCGCCACGAACGTGGCTGACAATAGAAGCGCAGTAGTTAAGACAACAGCTTTCGGGTTCATCAGGTTTATAGTTTAGGATTAGTAAGATGCTATCAATCTGGGGAAAATTGCCTACCCGCACATTCATGCGGTGCGCCAGCTTCACGGAACCAACTGCACCTTGAAATAACGCGCCGCGTTCGTCGGGTTGTTGGTGAACGTGAACACCGGCGCGGTGGCGGTGACAACGCTGCTGAAGGGCGTAAAGGCTGTCTGCAAATTCGTCGTGGACCAGACTTGATACGTCAGACCGGAAACGCTCGACCAGTTCAGCATGTTCGGCAAAGGCATGGTTGCCAGCGGAACCCACGTCGGATTGAGCAGCAAAATTCCCGCGCCAGCGGCGGCCGAACTTTCAATCCCCGCGTTATTTACCGCCGTGACGGTTGCGTAAAGATGTGCGCCAAAACTGTTCGTCACGCCCAGGGACGTGCTGCTGATGGTGCCATTAAAAACATTCGAGCCTCCGGGAGTTGTCCCGACCCAAACATGATAGCCGGAAATGCCGCCTTCAGCATCCGCAACGCCTGACCACGCGAACGTCAGCACGTTGGTGAAAATAAAATTATTCGTCGTGCCCACCACGACCGGCACGCCGGGCGCGGGTGGCGGCGTGACGTCATACAGTTTGAGATATTGCGCCTCGAACGGATCCGTCGCCCAAGCGCTGTTGGTTGCGGGAACTTTCTTCAGCAAAGCGAACAGGCCGTTGTTGAGCAAGTTGCTGCCAGTGGTGTTGCCGGGTATGAGAAAGTAATTCCGACGGTTGGGATCGATGGCCGTATAGGCGGCAATGTTCTTCACGTTGTAAACCCGATTGGGTTTAATGCCGAAGAGGTTCGCCCCGTTCTGCGTGATGTTGACGTTGAAATTGCCCTGCTGGTTATTGTCGCGATCCAGGTTGGCAAAGCCGAAGACCACATCGTTAAAGTTCGGCGCGCCGTTGGCCTGCTCGTATTTCGCGACGGAGAAGATGCTGGGCTGCGAACCGCCACCGATCTGATCAATGAAATAGCGGTTGGAACTGCGCATGGCCTTGCTGAAGTTTCGCGCCTGGTTGATGCCCGCGTAAACCGGCCATAGCTGGTCGAGTCCATAGTTGCGGTTTGCCGGACTGAAGATCGGTTGCATCGAATTGAATTTTTTGAAGTGCGGAATGTTTTTTCCAAAATTCAGCTCGTAAAGATTAAACCCGAACGTGGTCGAAATGCCGAGTTCCTCGCCGTAAAAAATCATCGGTGCACCATCAACCGTGCTGACGACGGCGTGGCGGATGAGCGCCTGATAGGGGTCACTGTAACTTTGTTCGTCGTGCGAAACGTGGTTCAGCAGCACGAGGCTCTGGCCGTAGGCCGTGCGTCGCGCTTCAAACGCGCTGCGATAGTCGCTCGCGGTGGACGCCGATTGCAGGGAGAAAATCAGGTTCTCATTCAGCACGTCGAAATGACGATTTGAGCGATAGGTCACTGCGCCGCCATCGAGCGACTCGGTCATGAAAACGAAATCCCATTTGCGGGCGCGGACTTTGTTGATGATGTATTCCCAGCACTGCGGCGGCAGCCCCTGGCCGAAGTCGGCACGCAAGCCGTCGATGCCCTTGTAAGTCTGGTTCGCCGCTGTGCCTTGCGGACAACCGGTCTTATCGAGCCAATAGAGGACGCTGTCGGCAAAATAACGCCAGGTGTTTTGCGTGACGCGGTCGAAGCTTCCCGAGTTGGTCGAGTAATCAAACGTGTCGCTTTCGTTCAGATAATTTCCGTTGTCGCTGGGATTCTGACAGACCAGCGCGGCGTAGCGGCCAAAGAAAACATCATGGGTGTCGGCGAACTTCCCAAAGTCGCCGCGATCCGGCGCGACGGCGACATTCCCCGCCGCGCTGGCGCGCTGACAGTAATCGCCGGAAAGGGAATAGAAACGCGCCTCGCGATTGCGGATTTCGTCGGTCGCGGCGGCGTTGGTTGCAAAATAATAAACCCCGCTCGCGTCGAGCTCGCAGTCATAGGCGGTATGGTTAAACGGTTCGTCGAGCATGATGTTCACGCCCGCCGCATCCGCCGC
>CAIKKJ010000038.1 GCA_903827955.1 uncultured Verrucomicrobia subdivision 3 bacterium | reverse complement strand
GCTCATCTCGCGAAATTTCACCGTCGGCACTTCGATGTGCAGGTCAATGCGATCCAGCAGCGGCCCGGAAATTCGGCCGAGATAATTTTGGATTTCGCGCGGCGAACTCTTTGACTCGCCCGGCATTTTTCCATCTGGAGTCGGATTCATCGCGGCGATGAGCATGAACTGTGACGGAAAAGTCATCGTCCCCGCGGCGCGCGAAATGGTGACGATGCCTTCCTCGAGCGGCTGGCGCATTGTTTCCAAAACGCTGCGCTTGAACTCCGGTAATTCATCGAGAAACAGCACGCCATGATGGGCGAGGGAAATTTCGCCGGGCGTGGGATTGATGTTGCCGCCGAGCAAACCGGCGTCGCTCGCGGTGTGATGCGGCGCGCGAAAGGGTCGCTGCGTGACCAGCGCCTGACCGGATTTAAGCAGGCCAACGATGCTGTGGATCTTGGTCGTCTCCAATGCTTCATCGAGCGTGAGCGGCGGCAGAATTGTGGCGAGCCGCTTGGCCAGCATGGATTTGCCGGTGCCCGGTGGGCCGATGAGAATGACGTTATGGCCGCCGGCGGCCGCGATTTCGAGTGCCCGCTTTACGCTTTCCTGGCCTTTGACTTCGGAGAAGTCGTGCTCGTCGTCGGACGTATGAGCAAAGAGTTTTTGCAGATCAACCTTTGTTGGCGCAATCCGGATTTCACCTTCCAGAAATTGCGCGGCCTCGCGGAGATTTTGCACAGGAATGACATTCAAGCCGTCCACCACGGCGGCCTCGGCGGCGTTTTCAGCGGGAACGAGGATTCCAGTTTTGCCATCCGCCTTCGCCCGTAGTGCGATGGGCAAAATTCCTTTGCAGGAACGCACCGCACCCGTCAGCGCCAGTTCGCCGACGATGACGAAATGATCGAGTTGGTCCGTTTCAATCTGTTCGCTCGCCGCGAGCATGCCGATAGCGATGGGCAGGTCGAAGCTCGGCCCCTCTTTTTTCACATCGGCAGGCGCGAGATTGATGGTGGTTTTGCCCAGCGGAAATTTATAGCCGGAATTGGCGAGTGCGGTGGAGACGCGGTCCTTGGATTCCTTCACGGCGGTGTCCGGCAAACCGACCAGCGCGATGAAGGTCTCACCATAACCGCAGTTCACCTCGACTTCGATGGCGTAGGCGTCAATGCCGTTGACGGCTGCAGAACAGGCGCGGGCAAGCATGGGTTTTGTATTGCTGAAATTGCGCGTGACCGCAACGAATAATTTTTATTAAAAATCCTGCCGGGACAGGCCGCCAGTGCGGGTGTGACGAAAAACTATTTTCCCCGCTTTTCCAAAACCCGTTCGATGCGGCGGTCCGGCACGAGCCAGAGCAGGGCGACAAAGATGAACAGCCCGGTTGAAATCCACGGACTGACAAACGCCAACGGCATGGCCGCGAGATAGCAGAGCGGCGAAAGGTTTTCCTTCCAGCGATTCCCGACCGCCGCCGCGAGCAGCGAATCCTTGCCCTGCTGCCGGATGATTGCGTGCTCCAAAATATAATAAGCCACGCCTGCCATCAGCAGCACGAAGGCATAAACCGCCGTGGGTGCCGGCGCGAGATGATTTTGCCCGACCCATGCGGTGGTGAACGGAAACAGCGAGAGCCAGAACAGCAAGTGCAGGTTCGCCCACAAAATGCCGCCGGTGACTTTCTCGGTGGAATGAAACATATGGTGATGGTTGTTCCAGTAGATGCCGACGTAGATGAAGCTCAAAATGTAGCTGCAAAATACAGGCAGCAACGGCTGCAAATCCGCCAGCCCGTCGGCGTGATGCTCCGGCACTTTCAATTCCAGCACCATGATGGTGATGATGATGGCGATGACGCCGTCACTGAAAGCTTCGAGCCGGTTCTTTTCCATGCGTGAATTTTAGCCGGAGTCATGGCGGCGTCGCAATCACCGCGTGGAATTCGCGACAAAAAAAATCTGCCGGTCCTGAATTCAAACCCAGGAGCGGCAGCAAACAACCGGCGGTTATTTTTTCTTGCCGGCGGCGGACTTGGCGGCGACGGCGGCGCTTTTCTTCGCGTTGGCGCTGCTGGTCTTGGCGTTTTTTTGGCCGGACTTTTTCTGGTTTGCTTTCGGGGATTTGTCGCCCATAACTTTTATTTTTCTGCGGGTTGACTTGCCTGCGGCATGGAATTTTCTCCGGAGGATGCGCCATCCTGCGTGCTGGCCGGGCGATTGTAAATGCAGGACGTGAAATTATTTGGCGGCGCGGACGATGCGGACTTCCACCCGGTAGGAAATCCGCACCAGCAAATCGCCGCGTCCCCCGCGCGGTTTGGGCAGGCCTTCGCCGGCCAGGCGGATGATTTCGTTCCGGCCCACGCCGCGCGGGATCAGCACGCGCAGCGGCGCGCCGGTGAGGCCGCGAATGGTTTCCGTGCCGCCGTGCGTCGCGCGTTCGGATTTGATTTTCAAATCGCAGCGCAAATCCGAGCCGCGCACTTTGAACCGGAAATCCGGCCGCGCCTTCACTCGCACCAGCACGCTGCCGCGGCCAAAATTTTCGGCGCGCGGAATTTTGAAGCGCGTGCCGGGCGCGGTTTCTGGCGGCACGATAAGTTCGTAACTTTCGCCGCTGGCCGGCTGGGCCGGGTCGTTTACGCGCACTTCAAGCCGGGTGCCGCGCATAAATTCATCGAGCCGCAAATAAATTTCCTGTGCAAGGTTGCCCGCAAAACTGCCGGCGCGCTTGGGCGCGGCCGATTTTTGCGGCGTGGCAAGTTCCGCATCATAGGCGGCGCGGTGATTGGGGTCGCTCAAGATTTCATACGCCGCGTTCAGTGCCTGCGTCCGTGCCTGCGCCTCGTGGGAACCGCCTTTCACATCGGGATGATGCTGCTTGGCGAGCACGCGGTAGGCGGCGCGGATTTGCGCGTCCGTGCAGCGTTCGTGCAAGCCGAGGACGGCATAATAATTGGATGCGGCGGATTTCAACGCCGCGAAGTTAGGACATTTTCCGGCGGCGCGCCACGGCCAAGTTAGTTGCTGCTATCGCTTTCGCATCTGTTATGATGCGTCTTTATGTCATTCAGCGTTCTTGGCCTTGATGCCAAAATCTTGCAGGCGGTCACGGAAGCCGGTTACACCGAGCCGACGCCGATCCAGACCGCCGCCATTCCACCGATCATCGCGGGACACGACCTCATCGGCATTGCGCAAACCGGCACGGGCAAAACGGCGGCCTTCACACTGCCGATTCTCACGAAACTCGCGCAGCAACCGCCGGGACAACGGCGCGGCACCAAAGTTTTGGTCATCGCACCGACGCGCGAACTCGTGGTGCAGATCGAGGAAAACATCCGCGCTTACGCCAAACATCTTCCGCTCACCGTCGCCACGGTTTTCGGCGGCGTCGGCGAACAGCCGCAAATCCGCGCGCTGCGTTCGGGCACGGATGTGGTTGTGGCGTGTCCGGGGCGGCTGATTGATTTAATGGGCCAGCGCGCCGCCGATTTTTCGCAGTTAAAATATCTCGTGCTCGATGAAGCCGACCGGATGCTGGACATGGGTTTTCTCCCGTCCATCCGCCGTGTGGTGCAAGGCTTGCCCAAAGTGCGGCAGACGCTGATGTTCTCCGCGACGCTCTCGAAAGAAATTGAATCACTCACGCACGAATTTCAGCGCGCGCCGAAAGTGGTGCAGATTGGCCGGCGCGCAAATCCTGCGGAGACCGTCACCCAATTTGTTTATGAAGTGCCGAAACATTTGAAGCCCGCGCTGCTGCAACATTTGCTGCAGGACCCGAAGATGGAAATGGTTTTGGTTTTCTCGCGCATGAAACACGCGGCGGATCGCGTGGCGCGGCAGCTGGAGCAAAAGGGGATTCGCACGGCGACGCTGCACTCAAACCGCTCGCAGAACCAGCGGTTGAAAGCGTTGAAGGATTTCAAATCCGGCGCGGTGCGCGTGCTGGTGGCAACGGACATCGCGGCGCGCGGCATTGATGTGGACGGCATTTCGCACGTCATCAATTATGATTTTCCGATGCACGTCGAAGACTATATCCACCGCATCGGCCGCACCGGCCGCGCGAACGCCATCGGCGATGCGATCAGCTTTGTGACGAACGAAGACCACGGCGAATTGCGCGCACTGGAGCGTTTCATCGGCCGCGGCATCGTGCGGAAAAAGGCGGAAGGGTTTAATTACACCGCCGCCGCGCCGCCCTACAATCCGGCGGAAGAGGAACGCCGTTTTCCACGCGGACAAAATCAGAATCGCCAGCAACGGCAGGGACAACCATCGCGTTCGGGACAGTCGCGTGCGCCGCAGCACGGTGGCCAGCCGCGGTCGGAACGTTCCGGCCAGTCAAACTGGCGCCGGTGAAGTTTTTTCTGGAAGAAGCGGGGCGACGAGCGTCGCGCCTTTGAGCAGGCGGCAGAAATCTTTTTTGCTCGTGCGCCGGTGCTGGCCGTCGGTGAACTTGAGATCGGCGCCCGACTTGTAGCCGACCTCGAGGCGTTCGAGTTGGACGATGCGGACAAATTCCGCGCCACATTTCCAGACCTGGCCTTGTTGCAGTTTCATTGGGCAAAGCCTGCCTCTCCCGAATTGAAGTCTCGGGAGAGGCAGCTTGAAGTTACTTCTTCTTACCAGCGGCCTTTTTCTTCGGAGCGGGTTTTTTAGCGGCGGGTTTTTTAGCTTTGGCTGCCATAGTATTTTAGTTTTTGTTGACCGAGTTGACTCATCGGCGGAATGGAAGTTTCTCCGCTGACACTTCATCATGGTCGGGAGAACTGCGAATGTAAATGATTGTCGCGCGTTTCATGACGGTGGCATCGTGCGGCGACAGAACCAAAGTTGGTGCGTGCAAATCTCCCCGCTCACTTCAAGGCGGCGGAAAATTTTTCCAGCGCGGCGGAAAATTGTTTTGCGTCAAAGTCAGGGATGGATTGCGCGAGTTTGAAAAGCTGGTTCAGCTCTGCGTCGGCCTGGTGGTTGTTTTCCGCCGCGAGTAAACGGTCAAGCGCGAGCACCAAGCGCTCGGCGCGGCGGGCGTGCATTGAAACCGGAATTTTCTGGTCCAGAAAATCCGGAGCGAGTGCGGCCAGTCCTGTCAGGCAATCATGCGTCATTTGCTCCGACCAGGCCGCAGCGGACTTTTCCTGTGCGAGCTTGTCGGCATTGCGCTGGTAGGATTCAAAATCCTCCATCAACGTTGTCGGGGAAAGTTGTTCGCCGGTGGCCTTGTGCAGTAACCACGAAAGCGCGGAGATGCGCTCCAACAGATTTGTCTCCGTCATCCGTTGCGCGTGGTCCGTCATGGGATGTTCTCTGGTCATCTGCCAAATCAATTCCCGCAACGCCACCGCCTGCCCGACGAGCCACGTCTGCGCGCCGTTGTCATTTTTCTCTGCGCTCCAATGTTTCGGCTCGGCGACGCTTTGACCATCCAGTTCAAAAATTAATTCCGGATGCCCCGCCTTGAGCAGCGGTTGCGAAACCACCTGATGACACGCGACGCAAGTGTTCGCGCGGACATAAAGATTTTGTAAATCGCGCATTCCCGCCACCGTGAGGTCAGCGCGGGTATAATCGTGCCGCGTGTGCGAACGCAGCCAATTCTCTGCCGCGCCGTGGCAGCTTTCGCACGAAACGCCTTCGCTCACCTTGAAGTTTTCTCCGCGCAAATGTTCCGCCACGTCATGCAACGGCGCGTGGCACGTCGTGCAGCGTGCGTCGGTGGTTGGGTCTTTGATCTCCAGCGCCTCGGCGATCTGCTTGGCGCGCGCGGTAGTGAGCGTGGCGGTGGGACGCTGCGAATGAAAATCTTTGACCGACCAGACGAGAAACTGGTTTTGCTTCAGGCCGCCGCCGCCGTGGCAGCCGGAACTGGCGCAGGATGACGCGCCGAGAAATTTCACTGTGGATAAGTCCGCGCCGCGCGTCGCCGCCACGGCCAATAGCAGTCCTGCGATGATGGAGTGACAAATTGTTTTACTCACGGCGACAAATTGGTTAATGGAATAGCAGCGTGAACGCAACCCTAATTGATTCCCTGCGCGGTGTCAGCGGAGGCAGTTTGAGCTTCGCTGCCGGCTTTGCGCTGCTGGCTGGACTGCTCGCGTGGCTGGCGGTGGAAATTTTCCGCTCGCTGCTCCGCACCTTCGCCGAGAACAAACAGCAGCGTGTCGCGCTGGAAAAACTCCGCGCCCAGCTCACCGAGACCAAGCTCCGCTGCCAGTCCGCCGCACAGGCTGAGTCTGGCTGGAATGGCATCCGCAAATTTGCCGTCACGAAAAAGGCCAATGAATGTGACGACGTCAACGCCTTCTACCTCAAGCCGCACGACGGTCGCTCGCTGCCGCCGTTCAAGCCCGGCCAGTATTTGACTTTTCAATTGGATTTGCCCGGACGCGACAAGCCGCTCATCCGTTGTTACTCGCTCTCAGATTGCAACGATGGCAAAAAAGATTTTTACCGCGTCACGATCAAAAAGGAAAAATCGCCGCCAGACAAACCAGAGTTGCCGCCGGGCGCCGGCTCCAGTTTTTTCACCGACGTGGTGAAGGAAGGCGACATCCTGAACGTCAAGGCGCCGACCGGCCATTTCTTTTTGGACATGACCAAGATGAATCCCATCGTGCTGCTCGCCGGCGGCGTGGGCATCACGCCGATGTTGTGCATGGCCAATGCCATCGCCGCGAGCGGCTCGAAGCGCGAGGCGTATTTTTTCTTCGGCGTGCGCAATGTCCGCGAGCATATTCACAAGGCGGAACTGGAAAAACTGGCGGCGGAAAACGACAACATTCATTTGCACATCGCCTACAGCAAGCCGAGCGAGAAAGACGTGAAGGGCAAAGATTATCAGCACGAAGGCCGCGTGGGCATTGAGCTTTTGAAGGAAGTGTTGCCGTCGAATAATTTTGAATATTACCTCTGCGGCAGCGGCGCATTCATGAAAAGTTTGACCGACGGCCTCGAAGCGTGGGGCGTGCCGGATAGCGTCGTTCACTTCGAGGCGTTCGGCCCCGCGACGGTGAAGAAAAAAGCCGCCGTGCCGACGCAGGCCGAGACGACGCATCTGCAAAAAGTCATGGTCACCTTCGCGCGCTCCGGCAAGACCGTGCGCTGGGAACCGTCAGCGGAAAATATATTGGAGTTCGCCAAGGCGCAGGGCGTTAAGATTGATTCCGGCTGCTGCGCGGGCAGTTGCGGTTCGTGCGTCGTCGCGATGAAATCCGGCGATGTAACCTACCTCAAGAAGCCCGACACCACGCCCGATGCAGGAACGTGTCTGACTTGCGTGTGCCGTCCGAAGAACGACCTCGTGTTGGACGCCTAAAATGCCCGCCGCCCCAACCATCCTCGAACGCCCGCAACGCTGGGATGCGGCGTTTGACGCGAACATGACCGAGGATGACGTCACGCGTCTCCTCTTCACCGCGCCGTTCAGCAAAATGGACGCGGAAAAATTTCCCAAGCGCACGCCGCTCCGCGAAATCATCCGCAACGACATGCGCATCCTCAAGCTGCGCAAGGGCGAAATCATCATGCGCCAGGGCGACTACGGCACGTCGGCATTTTTGATTTTGCAAGGTGCGGCGCGCGTGGTGCTCAAGCCAGACCTCCCGCCATCGTTGCTCGGCCGTCAGGCGACGAACAAAAAAGGAATTTTCCGCACCCTCGCACAACTCTGGAACGGCTCGCGCCCGGCGGAAGTTCTTTCGAGCAAACTACGCGGAGAAAATTCCGGTCTCGGCGCGCGGCAGGAAGACGATCAGGTTCACGTTTTTCTTCAGGACGTTCCGCGCGTGCTGGACAAATACCGCACCGAGCAGATGACGACCGGCGAATTTTTCGGCGAGATCGCCGCGTTGAGCCGCATGGCGCGCACCTCCACGATTTTTGCCGACGCCGACGATACCGAATTGCTCGAAGTCCGCTGGCAGGGTTTGCGCGACCTGATGAAGTATGACGACGCGTTGCGCACGCACATCAACAAAATTTACCGTGAACGCGCGCTGGCCTCGTATCTCCGCGCCACGCCGCTGTTCAAAAATTTGTCCAAGGAGCAGCTCGCGACCGTGGCCGAGGCTGTGGAATTTTCCACGTTTGGCGACTACGACTGGTCGGGCGAATACAAACGCCTCGCGCAGTCCGGCAGCGTGCGCCCAGAGAAAGAGCCCGTCATTGTTGGCGAAGGCGATTATCCAAACGGCATCGTGCTGCTGCGTGCCGGCTTCGCGCGTGTCTCGCAAAAATTCGGTGGCGGCGAGCGCACGTTGAACTACATCGGCGCAGGACAGATTTTCGGGCTGAACGAAATCGCCCACAACTGGCGCAAGAAAGACGCGCCGGTGAATTTTCAATTCTCGCTCCGCGCCATCGGCTACACGCATTTGCTCATCGTGCCCACGCGCGTGATGGAAGAGATTGTTCTGCCATCGCTGCCAAAAAACGAACTGCCGCCGCTCATCGAGAAGCGCGAGGATGATTCAGATTCCGCGCCGCCGGAAACCGCCGCGCGTGAGAAAGTCGGCGCGGAAGTTTTGGAATTTCTCACCGAGAACCGTTTCTTCAACGGCACGGCCACGATGGTCATTGACCTCGACCGCTGCACGCGCTGCGACGATTGCGTGCGCGCCTGCGCCTCCACGCACGACAACAATCCGCGCTTCCTGCGTCACGGGCCGAGCGCCGGGCGGCTGATGATCGCCAACGCCTGCATGCACTGCGCCGACCCCGTCTGCATGATCGGCTGCCCGACCGGCGCGATTCATCGCGAGTCGTTCGCCGGTCAGGTCGTCATCAATCCCGCGACGTGCATCGGCTGCAAATCCTGTTTCACAAACTGTCCCTACGACGCCATCCGCATGGTCGAGGTCCGCGACGAACGCGGCGAACTGCTAGTGGATCAGGAAATGAAACCCATCGCCAAGGCGACCAAGTGCGACCTTTGCGTAGAAAATCACGGCGGTCCGTCCTGCGAACGCGCCTGCCCGCACGGCGCGCTTACGCGAATGAACTTGAACAATCTGGACTCGCTGTCGAAGTGGTTGAAGTTATGAACCGTTTTCGCCGCCAACTTTTTTTCGGCCTGTTCGCGCTGCTTGCCGCGACGGCGGGAGCGTTGTGGCTGAATGCGAAATACAACGCGCTACCGAACTACGCTTACTTGACCGGCTGGGCGCTACTCGCAGGGATGTTCGTGCTGACGATCTACAACGTCCGCAAAAAACTGCCGTTCCTGCCGCTCGGCAAATCCGAGACGTGGCTGCAGATCCACATATACCTCGGCTTTTTCACGACGTTGCTGTTTCTCATCCATCTGAATTTCCGCGCGCCGCACGGCTGGTTTGAGATCACGCTCGCGTGGCTGTTCGTGCTGGTCAGCGGCAGCGGCATAGTCGGACTTTTTTTCAGCCGCGTGCTGCCGCGCCGGTTGGCGACGCGCGGCGGCGAAGTCATTTTTGAAAAAATTCCCGCGTTGCGCCACGCTCTGAAAACCGAGGCGGAAACATTGTCGCTCGGCACGGATACAAAATCCGTGGTCATCGCGGAATTCTACACGAAGCGACTCGCCTCATTTTTCACCGACCCAAAAAATTTCTGGAAGCATATCGTTGAATCGCGGCGCGCCGTCAATGCGCTGCTCGCCGAGTTGGAAGATTTGCGCCGTTTCGCCAACGACACGGAAAAGGAAAAGATTGAGAAACTCACCGCGCTCGTCCGCCAGAAGGACGGATTGGATTATCACCGCGCGCTCCAACTCGCGTTGCGATTGTGGCTGTTCGTTCACATTCCGCTGACCTACGGGCTGATGATTTTCACGGCGCTGCACATCGTCCTCGTCTTCGGTTTTTCAGGAGGTGCGCGATGAGTGAGCAATTGCCAGCGCCGGATTTTGATGCGCAGAATTACGCGCGGCCAAATCAAAATTACATCTGCGGCCACGCCTGCGATGGCAATGCGTGCCGGCTCGGCCCTGATCAAAAGGGAAATTGCCGCGCGACCGCCGAGTGCAAACCGGTCCTGAAATTAAAAGAAGGCGAAACGAAAGGTCGCTGGGTTTGCACGCGGACCGGCGGTGAATGTGAATTCGGCCCGCTGCCGGATGGAAGCTGCTGCAAGCCTATTCCGAAATGTTCGCCCGTGCCGACGCTGCGTTTATGGCGCGGACGCATCACGCTGGCGGTGGTCGCCGCGTCGTGCGGGGTGCTGCTGGTCATTCTGGGTAATCCGCCGTGGCGAAATAATTTCATCAGTCCCGGAGTTGTTTCCGATCCGCATTCCGGCGCGGCGTTCGCGGCGCTGGCGTCAACGAATCATCTAAACCAAAGCTGCGGCGCGTGTCACGTCGCGGGAAATTCCGGTCCGAATCCGATGATTCATGCTGCGCTGCGTGCCGATCCTGGAGTTTTTGATCTGAAAAAACTCGCGCTCGCAAAAGCGGAGGAGCCGACGGCGATTGATTCATCGTGTTTGAAATGTCACTCGGGCCGGAACGTGCATCAGCCGAACGCGCCGCAGATTTCCTGTTCGTTCTGTCACGCGGAACACCAGGGCAAAGTGATAGCAGCGACGACAGATGCGAGCTGCAGCTTCTGCCACGGCGACGTGGCAAAAATGGCCGTTGTTCCGCGCTACAACAATCCGCCGCCGCCGGTCATTCATCATTTTGCGGACGATCATCCGCAGTTCAAATTTATCACGGAAAAATTGCGCGATCCGGATTCGTTGAAATTCAATCACGCGCTGCACCTGACCGGCACGACGATTCCCAAGTTACCCGGTGGAGAAAAACTGGACTGTGTGTTCTGCCATCAACCGGATGCGACGGGCGCATTGATGAAACCCGTGGCGTTTGAGAAAAACTGTCGCGTGTGCCATTCGCTGCAATTCGACCCGGAGACGCCGCAGTTGCAACTACCGCACGGAAATGTGGATTTCGTGTCGGCATATCTGCGGAGTTTGCCGAAGCAGTATTTGGATTTGGCGATGAAGTTGGGTTCAGCGGACGCCAATGACTTTGCCGCGAAGAAACTCGCAGGCCTGCGGATGCAATTTGGCGACGGCGAAGCGCTGGAGCAGCGCGTCTTTTTTAGCACGGCGACGTTCGGGCCGGAGGCGCAGATCGGAACTTTGAGCGGCGCGACGCGGTCACTGTTTCCGGGCTGCGCATATTGCCATGAGGTGAAAACGTCAGCAGCAGGGGCGGCGCAAATCACGAAGCCGGTGCAGGTGGAACGCTGGCTGGCGCAGGCGAAATTCAACCACGCAAAACATCTGAACGTCGCCTGCGCGACGTGCCATGACGCGGTGCACAGCAAGGACACGGCCGACATTTTATTGCCGGCGCGTGAAACTTGCGCGGTTTGCCACAGTCCGCGCGGCGGCGTGGCGGATACTTGCGCGGAGTGCCACACTTACCACAAGCCGCTACTCGCGCGTTAAAGTTTTTGATTGCGAGCAGGAGGACGCCTTTTCAAAACCGCACGGAGAGATTCAGCCCGCCGCCGAGGTCAAATTTTTCGTAGTTCGTCACAAACGCGCCATCCGTGGAAAGGGTGTCGTAGCTGGTGAAGACGCGCAGCGCAATGTTGCGGGTGATCGGCAAATTGACGACGAGGCCAACGGTGTTTTGCCAGTCGGTGCGGCCGGGATTGTTACTGGTGAAATAGGAATATTGCAGGCGGTAAAACGGCTGCAAGCTGGCGTGCGCGCAAAGCTGCCAGTTGCCGATGAGCACGAAGCTTTGGTCGGCGCGGTCGTTGTAGCTGTCTCCGTTCCCCACAATGGGATTGATGGTGCGCGTGGCGCGGAAGTCGCCTTCGTAACCCAGCGTGATGGATTTGTTTTCCGCAAGCTGAAAGGTGTAGCGGGCAGCGATGCGCGGGACGATTTCGCGGTAAAATTCATCGTAGCTGCTGGAATCAAGAAAGCGCCGGTAATCCACGCCCAGAGAAAATTCCCAGCCGCCACGGTTCCACGTGGTGTCGGCAAAAATGGTCTGCACATTGAAATCAAAGCGGCTCATCGTATTCGAGACAATCGCGGTCGGATTGAACGAGGCGGTGAGAAACTCATCGCTGCCCAGAAGGCCGTAATTGAACCATTGATGCTGGTAGCCGAGGCGCGGCGCGAGCTGGCCGCCATGCACTTCAATGTCCGTCGGTGCGAGCGCGGCTTCGACGGTGCTGACGAGGACGTTGGCAGACTGGCGCTGCTGGTCGGACAGAAAAACGTTGTCGGTGTAAAACAACTGCACATCGGCAGACGCCTCGACCCACCGGCGGCGCGGCTTGAGTTGCAGTAGGCTTTGCGGGCCGACGTCGCTGGTCTCGCCGCTGTAAAGTTCCGGCGCGGCGTTGGTCGCAAACAGCGGGGCGGACAACTGCTGATGAAAACGCCATGCGTCGGCTTGCTGGTTGGCGGCGGGGTTTTGCGCGCGCACCACGGCGGCGACGGCAAAGAGTGAAACACAAATAAGAATTTTTTTCATGAAATTCAAAAGCCGGTTTTACGGAATGAAAGTTAACGTGGTAATGTTGCGTCCCCCCGGACCGCCGGTGTTGCGTCCCCCCGGACCGCCGGTGATGGCTGCCGTGGAAAGCACGGTGTATTGCTGCTTGTCCACCGGCGGGCGCGCGGCGGTCTGGTAACCGGCATGATCCACGGTTCCGAGGCCGTTGCCCGCCAGATTGCCGGTGTCGACCGCCTCACCTTTCGCGATCAAAGAATTTTGCCGGTCAATCGCCGCTTCAATCAGTGGCAACGACACGAGCGGATGGGCAAAGCCGTTAATCAAACTGGAGCCAGCGACGAGCTTGCCCAGGTTGAAGTTCACCACGTGGCTGAAAGTTTTTCCGCCGGGTGGGACGAAAACCATCTGGCCGGATTTCAGCGTCATGGCTTTTCCGTCGGCCAAGGTCACCGTGCCTTTGCCTTCGAGCAAAATCACTTTGAATCCGCCGTCGGTCGTCGCGGAAACAATCAGCGTTGTGCCCAAAACCGCTGCGCTCGCGCCGCCGGATTTGATGGTGCCGCCGCCGTTGCCTTTGGGTGAATGAAATAACAAATTGCCCTGCTCCAGATTCAGCGTGCGACCGCTGTCGGAAAATGAAAACACCGTGTTTGCGCCGACCCTTGTGAGGGTGTTATCTGCCGCCGTGAGTTCGGCTCGCGACTCCGGCCCGGTGCGGACGCGGTCGGGCGACTTCAGCAAATCATTCAGCTTCGCCGTCGTCGGATTGCCGGCGGTCGTGAGCGTGTTCACGTCGCGGATGATTTCGGTGAAGGTGCTTTCCGTGAGCGGCGCGGCCACGGCGGAAAAATTCACCAGCGCCAGCGCGGCGCAAATAAGAAGGTTTGTTTTCATTTTGGAAGGCGACTAATTTCAACGCAATTTTACGCCAGCGGCCAACCATTGTCAAATCCGCCATGTCCCGCAAAAAATCCAGCACGGTTGAAAAAATCCGCGCCTTGCGGCTCGTCGGCCTGTGCGTGGCCGCGACGCTCGCGGTGCTGGCGCTGGATTTCCTTGCCCCGGCGTGGTTGCGCTCGCCGCTGGTGGATGCCGATAACTACGTCCATGACCTGTTCGCCCGCAATGGCCGCTACACGCCCGCCAATACCAACCTCGTGCTCGTCGGCATTGACCGGCCCAGCTACGACGATGTTTTTATCACGGATGAGGACAAACGCGATCCCGTGCTCGCCGCGCTACGCGAACGCTGGCCGTGGTCGCGCAAGGTCTGGGCCGCCGCCATCACTCGCCTCGCGGAAGCGGGCGCAAAGGTCATCGCCATTGATTTGGTCTTTGCCGCCGACGCAGACGGCGATGAGGAACTCCGCGCCGCGCTCGACAAATACGGGGATCGAGTGGTCATCGGCGCGAACTACACGCTCGGCGAAACGGATCGCGGCGAGCCGGGCAAATTGACCACGCCCAACGCGAATCTGATTCCCGACGCCGCCGGTCAGCCCGCCGCGCTCAATCCGCGCGTGGGCTACATCAACATCTGGCCGGACGACGACGACATTTTCCGGCGCGCCTGTTTCCGCGCGACCAACCATGAGCTCGGCGATCCGGTGAACACCCAGCCCGGCACCGTCGTGAATTCCTTCGACGCCCGCGCGCTGGAAAAATTCGGCGCGGCGGAAAAGCTTCCCACCGTCAACACGCGCCAGAAAATCCGCTTCACCGGTCCGCCGGGAACGTGGCCGGTCATCCCGCTCGGCGACGTGCTGACGCCGAAAATCTGGACGCATAATTTTGGCGGCGGCGCATTTTTCAAAGACAAGCTGGTGCTCATTGGGCCGACGGCGAACATCTTTCAAGACACGCACCGCACGCCGTTCCGCAGCGAGATGCCCGGCCCGGAAATCCATCTGCACATCATCAACGCCGCGCTGCGCGGCGAATTTTTACGCGAACTCCCGCCGCTCGCCGCCGGCGCGCTCGTTGCGCTGGCGGGTTTGATTGGCGCGGTGCTGTGCCAGTTCATCCGCGTGCCGCTCAAACGACTGGTGGTGGTTTTGGTTTTGAGCGCCGGATTTTTTGTCGCTTCATTTCTCCTGTTTGGGTTGGCGGGAACGATTGTCTCCGTCGTCAGCCCGCTCTTGGTGCTCATTACCATTGGCCTCGGCGCGCTGGTTTATGATTTTGTCACCGAGCGGCTGGAGCGCATGAAGCTCAAGCACACGATGGGTCTGTATTTTTCGCCGCGCGTGCTGGACGCGGTTTTGTCGGATCCCGGCTCCATGCAGCCGCGCCGCGCCGACGTGGTTTTATTGCTCACCGATTTGCGCAACTCCACGCCGCTGGCGGAATTGCTCGGCCCAAAAAAAATGTTCGAGCTGCTCAACAAAGTTTTTGAGGCGCAGACCGGCGCGATCATGGGCGAGGAAGGCAACTTGGAACATTTTCTCGGCGACCAGTTTTTGAGCTACTGGGGCGCGCCGCAGAAGCAGCCTGACGCTGCCGACCGCGCCGCACGCGCCGCGATGAAGTTGATTCACGCGATGGAGGAGTTGCGCGCCACGCTGCCGGCAGATGTGCAGAAAATTTTCGGCTACGGCGTGGCGTTGCACGCGGGCGGTGTGCTGGTGGGCAACAAAGGTTCCGCGCTGCGCCTCGACTACGGCCTCGTGGGCGACACGGTGAACGAAGCGGCGCGCGTGGAATCGCTCACGAAATACTACGGCGTAAAGCTGCTCGTCACGCGCGACGCAATCGCACAGTTCACCGCGCCGAGCGCGCGGCGGTTGATTGACCGCGTCATTGTGAAAGGTAAGAGCGAGCCGGTGGAATTGTTCGAGTGCGAGAATCCCTGCACGCCGGCGAACTACGCCGAGATTTGCCCGCGCTACAAGTCGGCTTACGACGAATACTTTTTTGGCAGGTTCGCCGAGGCAAAGGTGAAGTTTGAATTGCTCGCCCAGGAATTTTCCGACGGCGCGAGCAAAACCCTCGCGGCGCGCTGCGCGGAGCTGCTTGCGCATCCGCCGGCGCAGTGGAATGGGATTTGGAAGATGGATGCCAAATAGACATCCTCACGAGCTGAGTCGCCAAACTTCGGTCTTTTGACGGCAAACCTGAAATGATAGATTATTACTATGTTAAAAAAATTCATAGGGCTGATACTTATGGCATCACTCGCTGGTTGTTCTACACCTTCGAGTAATTTGAATAAATTGAGCATAGGGATGAGAAAAACCGAAGTAGTTAAAATCCTAGGCGCACCCGAAAGCACACGTGCAACTCGCGAAGTGGAGTTTCTAATCTTTAGTCTTCAAGAGCGAATTGCCAAACCCGGTGAAGCAATTGCCCCCATCGGCATTGACGGAAAATATTTCGTCAAGTTTGTTGAGGGGAAGGTCGAATCATATGGACGGCTCGGAGACTTTGATTCCACCAAACCTTTTGAAACAAAGAGTGAGGTGGACGTGCTTATCAAACAAAAGTGAAATCTCCTAAAAAGACACCGCCATTTACGTCGGAAAATCCCCGGGCGTAATCTTATTTTAATTACCCCGCTCGTCCGGTAGAGTTGAGCCACATTCAAGGAAATGTTTATGAAGAAAAAATTTACTACTGCCCTCGCAATCTTCGCGCTGACTATGACCATCCGTGCGTGGGATTACGAAGGCCATCACGCCGTCAACGAACTCGCGCTGGCGGCGTTGCCTACGAATTTCCCCGCCTTCATCCTCGAACCCGCCGCGCGCGACCGCATCGCCTTCCTCGCCGGCGAGGCCGACCGCTGGCGCAACATCACCGACGTGAAAGCCGAGCCCCAGCGCGGACTCGAGCTCGGCCATTGCAGCGGCCCGGATCATTACATGGATCTTGAAGACCTCAAGGACTACGATCTCACGCCCGCCACGCTCTCGCCGTTTCGCTATGTGTTCGCGGCCGATCTCGCCAAGGCGCGCTTGCAGCATCCGGAGCGTTTTCCGGCCATCGATCCGGCGAAAAATTCCGACCACACGCGCGAGTTGTCCGGCTTTTTGCCGTGGGCCATCAACGAAAATTTTCAAAAACTGCAATCCGGCTTCAGCACGCTCGCCGCGCTGGAAACGCACGGCGGCACACCGTCCGAAATCGCCAACGCCCAGCAGGACGTCCTCTACGTCATGGGCGTGATGGGGCATTTCGTGGGCGACGCCAGCCAGCCGTTGCACAGCACCAAGCATCATCACGGCTGGGTGACGAACGCGGTGGACGGCAATCCGAATCACTACACCACATCGTTTAAGTTTCACGCTTGGATTGACGGCGGCTTTTTCAACAAGACCGGCGGCATTGATGTGAAAAAACTTTCCGCACAGATCAAGCCCGCGCAGACCATTCCCAACTCGCTGGATGCGGATGGAATTTTTGCCGAGGCCGTGGACTTCGTGGTGCAAGCCAACAAACTCGTCGAGCCGCTCTACATTTTGGATCGCGACGGCAAGCTCTCGAACAAGCCCGGTCAAGGCGCGGAAGGTCGCGCGTTTCTGGAAGCGCAACTGGTGAAGAGCGGTCAGTTGCTCGGCAACATCTGGTTCACCGCGTATCAAACCGCGCCGGAAGACACCTTCCTCGAACGCTCGCTCGACACGCGTGCCGCTGCCGCCGCTACGAACACGCCCGCTGCGAAATGAATTCTTCTGCCGCGCGCATCGCTGCCGCCGCCGGATTTCTCGCCGTGTTGCTGGGAGCGTTTGGCGCGCACGGACTAAAAAATCTGCTCGCCGAAAATGGCACGACGACGATTTGGGAGAAAGCCGTGTTCTATCACTTCATCCACGCCGTCATGCTCTTCGTGCTGGCGCAGATGAAACCATTTCCGCGCGTGGCGTGGTGGGGATTTCTGGCGGGAATTTTTATTTTCTCCGGCTCGCTCTACGTGCTCGCCGTCACGAACACCCGTTGGCTTGGCGCGATTACGCCGTTTGGTGGCGTCAGTTTTTTGGTCGGCTGGGCGTGGTTGGTGTTCCATCCGCCGCGCGATTGAATCATCGCCGCACGGCGTTCGCCATTTTCAACCCGTGGCTCTCCGGCGCGTTGGTGCGTTTCTTGATGGCGTCCACGCGCTGGTGCATCAGTTGTTTATTCACGCTGTTGAGCAACGCCGTTTCGTCGGTGATCAAATCATCTTCAAACGCTTTCGCCAGCGATTGCTCAAAGCTGTGCCAGCCCAGCGTGCCGCCGGCCTCGATGATATCGGAGAAACGGCGATTCTCACTTTCGCCGAGTAAAATCGCCTCGCGGCTGCGGAGATTGCTGCCCATGAGTTCGGTGATAAGTAGGCGACCGCCTTCCTTCTTCGGCACGAGCCGCTGGCTGACGATGTAGCGCAAGCTCCCCACGAGCCGTTCGCGCACCTGCTGCTCCTCGTCCTTGCTGAACATGCCGAGAATACGGTTGATGGTTTGCCCCGCGCTGATGGTGTGCAGCGTGGAATAAACGACGTGTCCCGTTTCGCCAGCGGTGAGCGCAATTTCCATCGTGTCGCGGTCGCGAATTTCGCCGACTAAAATAATTTTCGGCGCCTGCCGCAACGCCGCGCGCAAGCCATCGGGGAACGAATAAAAATCCCGCCCCATCTCGCGCTGGCTCATGGTTGATTTCAACTGCGGATGCACAAACTCCACCGGGTCTTCGAGCGTGACGATGTGGCATTCATGAACCTTGTTCACCTCGTTCAGCAACGCTGCGAGCGTCGTCGTCTTGCCGCTGCCCGTGCCGCCGGTCACGAAGATAAGTCCAGTTTTTTCTTTGATGATGTCGTTGAACACCGGTGCGAGCCGCAGCTTTTCCATCGTCGGCACTTGCGAAGAAAGACGCCGCAGCACCATCGCGTAGTTGCCGATCTGCCGGTAGATGTTCACGCGAAAACGGCACACGCCTTCGAGTGAATAACTGCAATCGCATGAGCCGGCCTTCGCGAGATCATTGATGAGCCGCTCGTTGCCGTTGATGATGGCGAAGGCAATCCGCTCGATGCGCTCACCGGTCAGCATTGGCTCCGGGCAATTCGGCGGCGTGACGAGCTTGCCGTAAATTTCCGACTGCGGCGGCTTGCCCGTGACGAAGATCAAATCAGATATTCCCTCGGCGCTCGTGATGAGCTTGGTGAGCAGTTCGTTCAACTCGGCGGCGGAAATGGGATTCATGTGTGGTAGATTTTCTTCCGCGAATTCTTAACGCCCCGCGCGCCGGCAACAAGTCAAAAGCAAATCAGCTTTTGGCCACGGCCGCAAATTTTCCAAACCGCAACGCCAGCGTCGGCAGCACCAAAAGATTCAGCGCGGTGGAAGTCACCAGCCCGCCCAGAATCACAATCGCCATCGGCCCTTCAATTTCACGGCCCGCTTCGCCGCTGCCAATCGCGAGCGGCAGCAGGCCAAGGCCGGTCACGAGTGCGGTCATCAGAATCGGAATCAATCGCTCCGTCGCGCCGCGCAGCGCGGTTTCAATTCCCCACGGTATTTTTTCCTCGTTCACCAGATGCTCGAAGTGCGAGATCATCATGATCGAATTCCGCATCGTGATGCCGAACAGGGTCACGAAACCAACGAGCGTGCCCAGCGACAGCGAGCCGCGTCCTTCGTCGCCAAAAAATCCGACGGCAAAGATCGCCAGCACGCCGCCGACCAGCGCGAACGGCAGATTTGCCAGCACCAGCAGCAGATGGCTGGCTTTGCGGAAAACAATCGCCAGCAGCAAAATAATTCCCGCCGTCGCCGCGAGCGAGTGCAGCAACAATTCTGCCTGCGCGTTTTTCTGCTGCTGCGCTGCGCCGCTGAACTCCGCATATACGCCCGCCGGAAATTTCACCTGCGACGCGATCTGTTTTTGCGCGTCCGCCACGAACGACGCCACGTCGCGGTTTTTTGGATTGCAGGTCACCGTCTGCCGCCGCCGGGCACCGTCGTGCGAAATCGTATCGCGCCCGGTCGTGAGAAAAACATCTGCGAGCTGCTTGAGCGGCATCCGTGCGCCCTGCGAATTGCTAATGAGCAAATCGCCAATGGATTCAGGCAGTTGCCGCGCGGCGGGTTCCAAAATCACCGTCACATCAAAAACTCTTTCGCCCTCGTAAGTTTGCGCCACGACATCGCCCTGATATGCCGTGCGCACGGCTTCCAAAACTTCCAGCGGACGAAAACCAAACTGCGTCAACCGCTCCGGCCGCAAACGAATCGTTACGCGCGGCGCACCGGGCGGCGCGGAAACTTGCACGTCCGCTGCGCCGGGAACTTTGTTTAGCGCGGCGGCGACTTCACTGGCCTTCGCGTCCAGCACGTCGAGGTCGTCGCCAAAAATATTCACGACCACTTGCGCCGTTTCGCCCGCGATGGTTTCGCCGATGCGGTCGCCGAGGAACGTCATCACTTCGGTCTGGATGCCGGGAAAGGTCGCGAGCGTGTCGCGGATTTTATTCTGAACTTTTTCCTGATCTTCGCCCGCCGTCGGTTTCAACTCGACGTGCATCTCGCCGCGATGCGTGCCCCAGGTGTCTTCACCGCCCTCGGCGCGACCAATCTGCTCCTCGACGCTTTTAATCTCGGGAATTTTCAGCAGCTCCGCCGAAATCTGCGTGCCGAGCCGTTTCATTTCCAGCAGCGACGTTCCCGGCGCCATCGTAATGCCAACCACGAAATGTCCCTCGCGGAAATCCGGTAAAAATTCTCCGCCAAAAAACGGCAGCGTCGCCAGCGCCGCCGCAAATGAAATCAATCCGGCGGCGATGATCGTCTTCGGATGCCCGCTGATTTTTTCCAGCGCGCGACGGTGAAATGATTTTAATTTGCGGAGATAAACCGGTTCTTCATGCGGCTTGTTTCGCGAAAGCAGCGCCAGACAAAGCGCCGGCGTGACCGTGAGCGCGACCAATAACGACGCCATGTTTGCGAGGATGAACGCGATGCCGAGCGGCCCAAAAAATTTCCCCTGCAAGCCGGTCATCGTCAGCACCGGCACAAAAACCATCGCCACGACAAACGTGGCATAGACGACGGAGTTCCGCACTTCGAGCGTGGCGTTCAAGACGACGCGGAAAATTTCCAACGGCGCGCCGGTTGCAGAGGCGGTTCGTTCGCGTAGCCGCCGCAAAATATTTTCCACCGTGATGATCGCATCATCCACGACCACGCCCAGCACCGCCGCCAGACCGCCGAGCGTCATCGTGTTCAGCGTCACACCGAAACGGTCGAGCACCACCACCGCCGCGAGCAGCGAGAGCGGAATGGCCGTGAAGCAAATCAGCGCCGTTCGCAAATCCAGCAGGAACAAAAACAGCACCACGCCCACCAGCACCGCGCCGATGAGCAGCGAGGTCTTCATGTTGCGGATCGCAATCTCGATGAACGTCGCCGGGCGATGCAACGCGGGCGTGTATTCAATTCCTTCTGCTGCGAAAACCGGTTTCAATTCCTCCAGCGCCGCTTCGACGCCGCGTGTGACTTGCATCGTATTCGCGCCGTATTGGCTGGACGAAGTCATCAGCACGCCTGCTTTGCCATTGATGATGGCGTCGCCAAATCTCGGTTCCGCGTCTTCGGCCACATTCGCCACGTCGCGCAAGCGGATGCTGCGTCCGTCGCGCTGCGTCACGACAACTTCGCCAAGTTGTTCCGCCGTGAGCGACTGGCCTTCGGTCTGCAACACGAGCCGTTGTGCTGCCGTTTCGACAAAGCCCGCGCCGCGAACGCCGGTCGCCGCGCTCGCCGCTGCGGAAACATCCTGAACCGAAATTCCAAACGCGAGCAGGCGGTCAGGGCGGATTTGAATTTGCAACTGTCGCGTCTCGCCGCCGAAAACTTTTATCGCCGCCACGCCGGGAACAGACAGCAAACGCGGCCGCACCGTCCAATCGGCGAACGTCCGCAATTCCATCGGCGAAATTTTTTCCGAGGTCAGCCCGAACTTCAGCAAGTCCATCGTCGAGGACGTGAGCGGTTCCATCTTCGGCGACTTCACGCCCGCCGGCAGTTCGCCGCCGAGTTGCGCGAGCCGTTCCGCAAGCATCTGCCGCGCGATGTGGATGTCCGTGCCCTCCTTGAAAACCGCCGTGACCACCGATAAACCTTGGATAGATTCCGAGCGGATGGAATCGAGATCACCCGCGCCATTCAAGGCGTTTTCCACCGGTCGCGTGACGAGCGCCTCGACCTGTTCCGGCGCGAGGCCCGGCGCTTCCGTCTGCACGGTGGCCTGCGGTTGGACGAATTCGGGGAACACATCCAGCTTCGCGTGCGACGTAACGAACAGCCCGTAGCAAATAAAGCCCACCGCTAGCGTGATGACCACGCCGCGCGAGCTTAAAGAAATTTCAACAAGTCGTCGGAGCATTTTTTAGTCTTGTTTGCCGCCGCTCAATTCCGCCGACAAAATTGTCTGCGCGCCGCTGACTACGATGTGATTCGTCGCCGAAATATTTTCCGCCACAAACCAGCCGCCATCCGTCAAGCGGTCGAGCGGAATTTCCACGCGCACAAACTGGTTCGTCTCCGACTGCACATACGCCCAGCCCTTGCCTTCGTGCCGCAGCACCGCGCCGGTTGGGACGACCACGCCGCTGACCGCTGCGCCGGAAATTTTCAAAAAGCCCGTGACTGCCGCGCCCGATGGCAGTGCGCCGCCTTTGACGGAAAAGAAATAGCTCTGGCTCTGCGTCTGCGGATTCACGCCCTCCGTCGCGCCCGCGAATTCTCCTAGAACCGATTTGGTTTCGTCCGTCATTGCGATGATGCGCGCCGAGACTGGCGGCGACGGCAACGTTTCTCCAGCGGGCAAATCAATCCGCACCAGCGCCTTCGTGCGGTTGGAAACGTCAGAAATAATTTCGCTGGTGGCGTCCGCGAGGGCCGAACCCCACTCCAGCTTGAACTTAGCTTCGGCGGCTGCGTAAGCGGAATTCGCCAGTGAAAACGCGGCTTTGGCAGTTTCGAGTGCGCGGGCGGAAGCATTGTCCTGCGCCGCCAAAGTTTTTTGCCGCGCGAGTTCTTGGATCGAAACTTCCGCCGCCACGCGCGCGGCTGCCAATTCTGAAACCGCGGCCGAAAGCGCCACCGGGTCAATGACGCGGCCAAAACCTTTCGTCTCCGGCTGCCAGTCCATCGCCGTTGGCGTCGCCAATTTCAAGCCGAGGCGTTCCTGCGTTTCGGCATCCAGCGTCACGCCAGCTTTTTTTTCTGGCTCGGATTTTTCAGGAGCGGCGGGCTTGTCGGTGGCGGATTTGGAACAGCCTGTCAGCGCAACTGCAGCCAGCAATGCGAACAGAAATAAATTTTTTGGAACAATTTTCATGGATTCGTTTCCTTTCCTTTCGGATTGCCGGGAGAAATTTTTTCAATGACGGCGGCGATGTCGTTCGCCGGGCTTTGCAGCGCGTCCTCGAGCGCGCCGAGCGCGGACTGCGCCTGCGTTTCGCTGTCGAGTTGCGCGAGGCGGACGGATGCGAGTTCGATTCCCGCCGCCGCCGAATCCATCTTCGCCGCCGCGCCCGCCTGCACTTGCGCGGCGATGGATTGCTGCTGGCGCTGCGCAGCGGCGAGCAATTCACCGCTCGTTTTCAACTGGCCTTGGGCGCTTTGCCAGCCGGCAACGGCGCGCTCTGCCTGCGCGATGATTTGCGATTGCAGCTGAAGAAATTTCGCCGCCTCCAGTTCGCGCCGCGCTCGCGACTCGGCGATGGCACCTTGATTTTGATTCAGGATGGGCAGTTCCACGGTGAGGCCGAGCGACCATTTGTTGTCGCCCTGATCGAACTGGTAGCCGGGATTCAGATGCACGTCGGGATACTGCTTGGCGATTTCGAGGCGAAAATTATTTTCCGCCGCCGCGTAGTCCGCGAGCGCGGCGCGAATGTCCGCGCGACCAACCAGCGCGGCGTGGCGCGCGGCTTGCGAAGGTAAATCGCTGGGAGCACCAGCGGAAAAATCCGTTTGAAATTCAATTCCCTCCAGCGCGGCCGACGAAACACCCACCGCCTCTGCCAACCGCGAGCGCGTTTCGGCGGACTTCGCTTCCGCGCTGGAAACTTCAAGCTGCATTTTCCCCAAAGCCATTTGCGCGGTGGTGAGTTCGGGTCGCGACGTTGCGCCGGCATCGAAGCTGCCCTGCATCAGCGAAACAATTTCGCGCTGCGCGGCGAGTTGTTGTTGCAGCAGCGGCAGACGGCGTTGAGCGGTGGAAAATTCCGCGAGCGCCGCGCGCACGCCGCTGCGAACCGACCACGCGGCGGAGACAAAATTCCAACGCGCGGACTCAGAAATTTTTTCCGCCTCGGCGATGCGTTTGCCGCGTTTGCCCATGGTCTCAATCGGGATGTCGAAGTTCACAGATGGTGCCCACGGCGAAGGCGTGAAGACCGTTGAATTGTAAGACGGCGTGACGCTCAAAGTGGGATTGGGCCGGCCGCCGGCGGTTTTCACACCCGCGTCTGCGAGCCGCCATTGCGCGCGAGCCACGGCAAGGTCGGGATGAAAATAAAACGCGGCGAGCGTAAGCGAATTCAAATCCCATTTCGTCAGCGGCCAGCTTTCCGGCGCGGGAACGGCATTGGTAGTAAAGAATTTTTTCAGCCCCGCGTCATCAAGCCGACGCGACTCTAGTTGCGCGGCGGATTTTTCCGGCGCCAGCGGCTGTGTCTGAAATCGCGCGCAGCCGGCAAGCAAAGAGGTTCCCAAGATGAGCGGCCAAAATTTCATGCGGTCGGCAGTTGCACGGTGACAATTGTGGATTGTGACGGCGCGGACGCAATTTGAATTTTTCCGGCGTGCGCGGAAACAATCCACTGCGCAATGCTCAGGCCGAGGCCGCAGCCTTCAATGGTGTTGCCGTGAGCGGAATCCCCGCGAAAGAAACGGTCAAACACGCGCGGCAAAATTTCTGGCGGAATTCCAGCGCTGGTGTTGGTAATTTTAATTTCAGCCAAACCAGCCGCGCGACGCAAGCTCATCGTCACGTGGCCTGACGGCTGGTTGTATTTCACGGCGTTGTCGGCCAGGTTCAGCAAAAGCTGACGCAGCCGATGACGGTCGCCGCGCACGGAAATTTCCTCGCACGCTTCCAATTCCACTTGAATGTGCTGCGGCTCGGCAAGGATTTGCAGATCGGCGAAGCAATCGCGCACCAGTTCATCGAGGCGCAACGGCTCCAGCGTGAGCGCGACTTGCCCGGCGTCGGCCTTCGCGAGGAGCGTGAGGCCGTCCACGATTTGCGTGAGGCGGCGCAACTCTTCTAGCTGGCTGTGGGCGCGCTCGCGTTCGGTGGGAGAAATTTTTTCATCGCGCAACGCGGTTTCCGTTTCGCCGCGCAGGACGGTGAGCGGCGTTTTTAATTCATGCGAGGCGTGGAGCGTGAATTCGCGGATGCGGTTGAAGGAATCATCCAGCCGCGCGAGCATGGAATTGAAAACTTCCGTGAGTCGGTCGAACTCGTCGCCGTTGCCAGTGCGCGGAATTTTTTCACCAAGGTTTTGCGCGGTGATTTTTTCCGTCGCTTGCGTGAGGCTGGCGACGGGCGCGAGGGATTTTTTCATAAGCCACCAGCCGCCGGCCACGGCGAGCAGCGCCGCCGGGATGCCGCAGGACAGCACGATGCCTGTCACGTCTTCAAAAACATCCGGGTCAACGGCTTCTTCGTTTTGTTCGTGGTGATGCCGGTGTGCTTCCTGGCGCGGCTCGATGACGAGTTGAAAATAAAGCAGCACGCCCATGACCATCAGCGCGATGAACATCACGGTGGCATACCACAAACTCAACCGCGTGCGGATGGTCATGCCGCCTCCTTCAAAATGTAGCCTTCGCCGCGCACGGTGTGCAGCAGTTTGGTTGCAAAATCCGCGTCAATTTTTTCGCGCAACCGGCGGACATAGACATCCACCAAGTTTGTGCCGGGATCAAAACTGTAGTCCCAGACTTTCTCCAAAATCATCATGCGCCCGCAGAGCCGACCGGCGGAACGCATGAGAAATTCCAGCAGCCGATACTCGCGCGCGGTCAGTTCGATGGCGGTGTTGCCACGTTGGGCCTTGTGCGTGAGCGTGTCGAGCGTGAGATCAGCCACGCGTAGTGTCGTGGATTTGTTTTCCCCACTGCGCCTAGTGAGTGCGCGCACACGAGCGATGAGTTCAGAAAGCTCAAACGGCTTTGGCAGATAATCATCCGCGCCGGCATTTAAGCCTTCGACGCGTTCATTGACTTCACCGCGCGCGGAAAGGAGCAGCACGGGCGTGGAATTTTTTCGCTCGCGCAACTGTTTCAAGACGCTGATGCCGTCGCGCCCCGGCAGCATGATGTCGAGCACGATGGCATCGAAGGGCGTGGTGCTGGCGGCGGCGAGTGCGTCGTCGCCGTTGTGGCACACGTCCACGGCAAAGCTCTCCGCCTGCAATGCCTTGCGGACAAAGGAGGCGGTTTTTTTTTCGTCTTCAACGACGAGCACGCGCATGGGAGGAGGTTAAATCACGTTGGCCAACAGACGAAATTATTTCGTCACTGCACCGGTTTGCCCGCGAGCAAGTTGTTGAGATCTTTGTAGGCTTCGCCGAGGGGTGGGAGCATGAACTCGTCGGCTTGCGGCAGAATTCGCTCTATGATTGCGATCCGAATTTTAATCAACGCTAAATCTTCTGGGGTGGGATGTTTAGGGTCAGACAAGCCGTCTTCGTTCAAATCTTCCATCAAATCTTTGCGCTCCTCGGCGGGCAGGGTTGGGTCACTAATGGCGGTGAGCCAATACTGCTCTGCCATCGGATCCACGCCAACCAGACCCAACGCTTCGCGCGCATCGGGGTCTTGAATCGGCGGTTTCACCTTTGCCGGCTTGCTGGATTGCGTGGCGGCAATTTTTTTCTGCGCGACCGGGGCTTGGTGGGTTTTATTGCCCGGCGCGGATGGCTCGGTTTCCGGCACCGGGATTTCAACGGACGATACGACTGCGGAGGCTGAGACATTTTCAACAGCCTTAAGTTGGACCGCGTGAATTTTTTCCGGTGCTTGTGCGGTGGGGCGATGGGCAATCGCCACATAGACGACGACGACAATGACCGCTATCATCAAAGTAAAACTGATTGCTTTAGGTGTATTCATATTTCTCCGCGCGGGTCTGACGATTCAATGCTTCGTGGCCAGTTCCAGATTTTTCAACAGCTCTTCCAAAGCCGCCTTGCCTTTCGCCAAATTTTTGTGGCTGCTGCGTAAGGCGGAAATCCCCTTGTCGAGCGTTTTGTCGAGCGCTGTCCAGATGGCTTCGTTTTTCGGACGCAGCGTTTTTTCCTGGTCATCCCAGGCCGTCTCCAAATCCGTGAGCTTGGCGACCATTTCGGTTTCTTGGCCGGCCGCGAGCGATGCGAGTGTGGCTTGGGTGAGCTTCACGAACTCCGCCGTTTCCGCTGCGGTGTAAATGGCGGAAATGAAATTCGTCTCGACAGTGGCCTGCGCGTCTTCCGCCCGGCTGACGAAGGGAACAAGGCTGGCTGCTGTGAGCAAAATAACGATGCTGACCGACTTGAATTGGGAAGGGAGGTTTTTCATTTTGGATTTTTTGGTGATGGTTCCGGTTAATTCGTGGCGTGAGAAACCAAGAGTTCATCGCCTTCCGCCGGCACTTCGCGCACGACGCCGACACCCTTGGCGTAGTATTTATATTCCACGCTACCATCGCCACAAACTTCCTTGGTCTTCACGCAGTCTTTGAAAGTCCCGGCCGGCACGGTCACGGTTTCAGAAACGGAAATTACTTCATCCGCTTCGGAAATTTCCTTGGAGACATCTTCGGAATTAAATTTGCTGCCAACTTTTGGATGCGCGAGGAAAAGAACTCCGGGAACCGGCGTGTCTTTGCCAAGCAACCACGAACCTTCGTGGCTGGTGATTTTACCGTTCTGATATTCGTCCACGTCCTCGCCGAAATAATACACCGTGCCGTTGTCATCCTGCGCGAAATAATCCAGTGCCACTTCCGCGAGCTTGCCGTCTTCAAACGCGCGGTCTTCCACGATGAGCGTGTCCACTTCCTTGCCGTTGATGGTGAACGTCCGATGCTTGTCTGGCATGGCCGTGCGTTCGACACGTGTTTTTTTGCCAGCCTCGGAGCCTTCGATGATGTCCTGTTTCAGCGAAGCGAGCGGCAGATACGGATTCGTGATGTCGCGCGGATGACTGAACTTCACGCCGGCCAAAAGTTTTTTCGCGCGCTCGGCGCGTTCCGCAGCGGCGTCATCCGCATCGTCGTGCTTGGTCTCAACGAGCTTGCCGTCTTCGTTGATGACGAGATCGGCGACGTTGCCGTCCTTATCCTTCACGCTGGCTTCGTAAATCGCTTTGCCGTTAATTTTCTTTCCTTCGTCGTCCACCGATTGTCCAGTCGTGCCGCCATTGGCCAGCACCGCCGCGCACACAGCTTCGGGCACATCGGCCCATTTCATTTCGGTGCCGGCCCAACTGTTTGTGAGCAGCGCGCCGTTGAGCAAACCGATGAGCAACGTAATTTTATTTTTCATGGTTTAAATTTTTCAACAGCGTCGTTGCCGTTTGCTTCAGTTCACCACAACGACATGAATCCAACCTGAACGGAAAATGAATTTCGTGTCATTCAACGTGCTGCCAAAGCGCGGAGCAATGCTCCGCGCTCCGATTATTTTTCCGGCCCATACACCAGCACCTTGAAACTGCCCGCCGCCATCTTGCCGCGACGCTGGCCTGCCGCCGGGGCGTCGAACTTAGCAGCGGCGAGATAAATTTTGTGCGTGGCTGGATCAAGCACCATCGTGCGTGAACCTTTTTCCGTTTTCAACGTCTGCACGACCGTCAGTTTATCCCCGTCTTCCTTGGCGATGGTCACTGTGCCGTCGCTGCACGAGGCGAACGCGAGTTGCGAGGCGGGGTCGAATGAATTCGCATCCACGCCGTCGCCGATCGGCACGCTGGCGAGCACTTTGCCGCTGGTGCTATCCATCATCACCATGGTTTTGTTGCCGCCGCAGCCGAGGAAGAGGCGGTGGTTTTTTTCATCGAACGCCAAACCGCTCGCTTCTTCGCCTGGCGCAATTGGCCAGCGGTTTTTCACCGCGTGCGTTTTGGTGTCGATGGCGACGAGTTCGCTTTTATCTTCTAGGTTATTGAAAACCAAACCGGCCTTCTCATCCACCGCTGCGAACTCCGGCTTGCCGCCAAGCGGAATCGTGGCGGTGACTTTGCCGGTCTGTGCGTCAATGACCGTGGCGGATTCGCCGCGTCCGTTGAACGTGTAAAATTCCTTCTGCCCCGGCTCGTAAAGCATGCCGTCCGGGTTGGCGCCGGTGTCGGTCTTGGAAATAATCTGAAGCGTTTTCAAATCCACGAGCGCGCCCTTGTTCTCGCGGCCGCAGGTGACGAGGCCGCGCCCGAATTCCGGCGCGATGGCGATGCCATGGACGCCCGGCGTATTGGTGATTTCGCCCGCGACCATGTCTTTCGCCAGATCAATGACGACAACTTTGGTGCCGTGCGAAACGTAAAGCCGCTGCCCGGCGGAATCTACCGAGAGATAATCCCAACCGCCATCGGTGCCGATGGGAATTTCCTTGAGCAGATGATAGTCCCCGGCGCAGGCAGCCGAGGCGGTGATGAGGGAAAGTAAAACAGGCAGGAGGATTTTTTTCATAGAAAAATTTTTTTGGTTGGCGGATGGAGCTGGTTTAGACAGCAATAAAGGCCGGGAGGTTTCATCCGCCCGGCCTTTTGTTTTTAGATTTCAGATAAAAGACAGATGCGGTCAGTCTTTGTCTTCCTTGCCGGCTTTTTTCTTCTTGGCAGCAGCAGCGGCGTCTTCGGCAGCTTCCTTGGCTTGGTCGGCGGCCGTTTCGGTGGCTACGTCGAGCACTTCGCCGGTCGTCGCGTCCACAGCGACTTCCTTGATGTCAGTCGAGCCGGGGAGGCTAATGTCGAACGACCAGATTAATTTGCCTTTTTCCTTTTCGAGTTCGCCGTCCTTGACCGTGCCGCCGGGAACTTTTGCCAGCGCGGAGGCCTGCGCGGCTTCCTTCGAGATTTTTGACTCGGCCTTCATTTTGGTTTCCTTGCCTTCGCCGCCCTTTTCGCACTTCTCACATTTTTCCCACGCGCAACCGGCGAAGAGCACCGCCGCGAGCCCGACACTGACAATCATTTTTAGGTTCATAATTTTTTTGTTGGTGTTGTTGGTGAATTCAGACGCGACATTAAGCTGGACGTGAATGAATATTCAATAACTGTCGCGTGACAGTTTTGTCATCTATGAACCTCTGGCGTTGGCTTATGCAGCAACAAGCCGAAGTTTTCGCCCCTGAATTTTTGTAGAAAACGGGTATTTAATATTTTTCCGCCCGGACAGCCAATGTCCGTTCGGAGTGGTATGCTCGGTGAACAATTATGAAATTACACACATCAAAAAACATTCCGACCAACCAGCTAGGTCGCCAGGCCGAACAGCGTTTGACTATTCCGGCGAACTTCTCCAACATCGCGCCCACGACTTAAAACCCAACCACTAAACTGTTATGGCCGCCAAATCCGAAAAATCTACCGACAAATCTGTCGAGAAAGCCACCGTTGACTCCAAGGCCGCCGCCACGCGTGAACGCGAACTGGATGCCGCGATTTCCTCCATCACCAAAGCCTACGGCGACGGCGCGATCATGCGCCTCGGCGATGCCCGCGCGCAGAAAAAAATTGAAGTCATCCCGACCGGCGGACTGGCGATTGACCTTGCGCTCGGCGTCGGCGGTCTGCCGCGCGGCCGCGTCGTGGAAATTTACGGGCCGGAATCGTCCGGTAAAACCACGCTGATGCTGCACGTCATTGCCAACGCACAAAAGGCCGGCGGCCTTGCGGCGTTCATTGATGCCGAACACGCGCTGGATCCCGGCTACGCGAAAAAGCTCGGGGTGAACCTCGACGACCTGCTCGTGTCGCAGCCGGACAGCGGTGAAGAGGCATTAACTATTTGCGAAACGCTCGCGCGTTCGAACGCGCTGGATGTCATCGTCATTGATTCCGTCGCCGCGCTGGTGCCGAAAGCGGAACTCGAAGGCGAAATGGGCATGGCCACGATGGGCATGCAGGCGCGCTTGATGTCGCAGGCCTTGCGCAAGCTCACGGCAATTTTGAGCAAGTCCAAGACGACTTGCATTTTCACGAACCAGTTGCGCGAAAAAGTCGGCGTCATGTTTGGTAGTCCAGAAACCACGCCCGGCGGCAAGGCGTTGAAATTTTACGCAAGCGTGCGGATTGATATTCGCCGCCGTGACCAACTCAAAGACGCCGCCGGCAATGTTTACGGCAATCACACGCGCGTGAAGATCGTAAAAAACAAGGTTGCGCCGCCGTTTGCGGAAGCCGAGTTCGATATCATCTACAACCACGGCATTGACAAGGAAGGCAGCATTCTCGACGTGGGCATTGACTGTGGCGCGGTGGACAAAAAAGGCGCGTGGCTGCAATTCGATGGCGCGCTTATCGGCCAGGGCCGCGAAGCCGCGAAGAAGGCGCTCGTGGAAAAACCAGAGCTCGCGAAGAAAATTATCGAGGCCATCATGGAAAAACGCGCCGCGGTGCCGACGGCGGAAAAATAATGGCGCGCAACCAGTTTTAAAAGCCTCCGGGAAATTTCCCGGAGGCTTTTTTTGTCATCAAAATTCGGGAGCAGCGGCGGGCGGAAATGATTGTATCATTTCAAAATGCGATTTTGGAGCATCGTTGGTTGTGTCACGCTCGGCCTGGCGATCTGGCTCGCGGCGGCGCGGGCGGATCAGGCCATTTACACTGACTCTCTGCAAAATGGCTGGCAAAACTGGGGCTGGGCGACGTTGAATTATGCCAACACCGCGCCGGTTCACGGCGGCGCAGATTCTGTCGCCGTGACGATGACTTCCGCTTGGCAGGGAATGCAGGTTTATCATGTGGATCTGGATTCATCGCCATACACCAATCTGGTCTTCTGGTTAAACGGCGGCGCGGCCGGCGGGCAAAAGCTCCAGGTTTATGGACTGCTTGATACAAACGGCAGCGTGAACTTCGCCCCCAGCCAGCGCTACTCGCTCGGCACGCTGGCGGGCGGAAATGTCTGGACGCAATTCATGGTGCCGCTCTCCGCGCTAGGTGTGGCGAGCCACGCGAACTTCACCGGCTTCGTGATTCAAGATGCCATCGGCGCGACGCAGGCGACGTTTTATGTGGATGACATTTCGCTGGCGACCAACAGCGCGTATGCACCGCCAGCGGTCGCGACGAATGCGGCGGTGACGGTGGCGGTGGATGTGCGAGCCAACCGCCACAACATCAGTCCGCTGATTTACGGCGTGGCGTTCGCGTCCTCAAACCAACTGGCGGACTTGAACTCACCCATCAACCGTTCCGGCGGCAATTCCGAGACGCGTTACAACTGGCAGCTCAACGCGCACAACCACGCGGCGGATTATTATTTTGAAAGTTTGCGCGATTCATCCACCACGCCCGGTGCGAGCGCGGATGATTTTGTGGCCAACAGCCGGAACGGCGGTGCGGCCGCGATGATCACGGTTCCCATGATTGGTTGGGCGCCCAAACTCGGCTCTAGTGGCGACGGTCGGCTCGGCAGTTACTCCATCGCCAAATACGGCCCGCAGACCGGCAACGACTGGCAGTGGTTTCCCGATGCCGGCAACGGCATCAGCGTGACGAACAACACCCCCATCACTTGGAATGATCCGAATGACGCTAATGTGCCGGTGAATTCCGTATTCCAAAAAAATTACGTCCAGCATCTGAAAACCACCTGGGGCGCGGCCACCAATGGCGGCGTGAAATTCTACCTCATGGACAACGAGCACACGCTCTGGCAATCCACGCATCAGGACGTGCATCCCGTCGGCCCCACGATGCAGGAGATCCGCGACAAATTTTTCGATTACGCCACGATGGTTCACACGAACGACCCCAACGCGCTGATTTGCGCGCCGGAAGAATGGGGCTGGCCCGGTTATTTTTACAGCGGCTACGACCAGCAGTGGTCCGGCAAGAACAACGATTATAACTCCACGCATTATCCCGACCGCGCCACAAACGCCGGCATGGACTATATGCCCTGGCTGTTGAGCCAAATTCACCAGCACGACACCAACACCGGTGTGCGGCTGCTTGATTATTTCACGCTGCACTGCTACCCGCAGGAGGGCAGCGTGGGCAGCAGCGCGGTGGATGCCGCCACGGCGCTGTTGCGCAACCAGTCCACCCGGCAGTTTTGGGACACGAACTACGTTGATCCGAGTTGGATCAATAATGTCATCATGCTCATCCCCCGCATGAAAAACTGGGTGGCCACGAATTATCCTGGAACAAAAGTCGGCATCACCGAATACAACTGGGGCGCAGACGCCGACATGAACGGCGCGACTGCGCAAGCTGACCTGCTCGGCATCTTCGGTCGCGAAGGCCTCGATCTCGCCACGCGCTGGGTGGTGCCGGACGCCGGCACGCCCGCCTACAACGCCTTCAAAATGTATCGCAATTACGACGGCCAGAAATCCACCTTCGGCGACCTCGGCGGCTCCGCCACCGTGCCGAACCCGGACAGCCTCGTCGCGTTCGCCGCCGTGCGTTCGCGTGACAACGCGCTGACCGTGATGGCCATCAACAAGGATTTGTTGAACTTCACGCCCGCTACCTTTGCCATCACGAATTTTCCCGCCGCCACCAACGCGCAAGTCTGGCAGTTGCGGTCGAACATTTTGTCGCGGCTCGCGGACATTTCGCTGCGCGGAAATTTGTTGAGCAACACGCTGCCCGCCGAAAGCATCACGCTCTTCATCGTGCCGGCGGCTGCGCCGAAATTACGCCTCACCACTGGCGTCAACTTCTGGCTCGACGGCGCGAACGGCACGCCCTACGTCATTCAGCGCTCCACCAACCTCGTGACGTGGGCGAACTGGAGCACGAACCTCGTGCAGACCAACTCTGCGCTCGTGGCTCCGGCCACCACTGGCGTCGCGGGTTTTTTCCGCGCCATGTGGCCGCCGTGATGTCCGCCGCGGCATTCGCTTTATAATCTGGCTTTGTAATCTTAATCTTGCGCTTAATCCTAATCGGCAAAAAACGGGATTAGGATTATGATTAGGCCGCCGCCCTTTTGCAGCCTTGCTTTCACCACCGCGTCAATCCACTATTCTGAACATCAACCCCGCGTGTCGGGGCTTTTTTATCATGAGCAACATCGCTGAACTCGATCTGAACTTGGAAAACCTCTTCCAGCCCTCCTGGGCGCAGGGGAAAACCGAGACAAACAAATTTGCAAAATTCACCGGTAACGAAGGGGTCAAGCCGGAGCGCAGCTTCAGCGGCAAGCCTGGGGAACGCCGCGCGCCGCGGCGCGATGGCGCGGGCGGTGGTGGTTTTGGCGGCGGTGGGGATCGTCGTGGCGGGCCGGGTGGCGCGGCGCGCGGTGGTTCCAAATTTGGTGGCGGTGACCGCAAGGGCGGTTTCCGTGGCGGCGACCGGCGCGATGAAGCGCGCCGCGAGCGTCCGGCATCGCCGGCGCCATTGCCGGAATTCAATGTTGCATTCATTCCCGAAGAACGCGGCGTTGAACAGCTCGCTCGCCAGATCAAGGTCACCGGCCGCGCGTATCCGTTGTTCCAGATCGCGCTGCTGATTCTGGACAAGGCCGAGCGTTATTCCGTCCAGCTCACGCCCAAGAAAAAGGCCGACGGCACGACGGAAAAATTGTTTGTCTGCGCGCTGGACGAGACGCCTTGGACGAGCGAGGACGAAGCGGTGGCGCATGCGCTCAAAAATCATTTCGGCACGTTTTATCAGGCGGAACGGCTGGCCACGGAACCGCCAAAAGGGGTTTATACTTTCGTCGCGCAATGCGGCATGAGCGGGGAAATTCTCGGCCCGCCAAATTATCACGATTATCAAAACCAGCTGCGCAAGCTGCACACGGAAAAATTCGCGCGGATGCCGTTCGACATGTTCAAGGCGCGCGTGAAAATCGTGAAGGACGAAGCCGTCGTAAAAAAATGGGTCGAGGAACAGAGTTTCAAAACGGAGTTTAACTGCCTCAACGTGCCGGAGCCGGTCAAGCTGCCGACGATGGAAGAAGTGGAGAAACATTTTCGCGCGACGCACAAGGATTCCATCATCAAGGCGGTCGAGACGCTCACCGTCGCCGGTTTGCCGAGCCGCAGTTTGCGTTGCGGCGGCCTCCAACGGCTCATCCGCCAGGAATGGGAGCACCAGAAACATTTCCCGTTGCCCATCGCCACGAAGTTGAGCCAGCAGTTCGCGCAGCATGGCCTGCAATTTTTCAAGGTCAACAAAACCGTCACGCACGTCAGCGTCGCGCGGCCGACCTTTCTCGACATCGAAAGCAATCCGGTGTCCGACGGCATCAAGCGCATCGTGGAATTCATCAACGCCACGCCGAAATGTTCGCGCAAAAAATTGCTCGAAGCACTCGCGCCCAGGCCGACCATGATTCCCGTCGTCGCCACGCCGGCATCGGTTGTTGAAGGTGAAGCGGCCAAGCCGGCCGAGCCCAAAGCGCCCGAAGCCACGCCGGAGCAGACCGCCGTGCTCGTGGATTTACACTGGCTGATTCATCAGGGAGCCGTGCTGGAGTTTGCCGATGGCCGCATGGAAACGGCAAAGAAGCCCGCACCAAAACCGGTGAAGCAGGAAAAGAAATCTGAAAAGCCGGCCGAAGTTGTTGCCACCACGGAAACGGTGACGCCGGCTGAAATCGCGGTCTCCACCGAAACCGTTTCAGCCACGGTGGAAACCGCCGCGCCGGCTCCGGAAACTCCGGCGGCCTGATTCAATTGCCGTAGTTGAATGGGTCGGACAATTTCACGTCGTTTGCGAGGTTTGTGTCCGTGAGCGTTTTGAGGAACGCTACGAGCGCAGTCTTCTGGTCGGCGGTCAGGTTCAGGCGCAACGCGCTGTTGCCGCCTGCCGCCCGCAACGGCGGTGTGAGGTTGGCGTTGAAGACCACGCCGGAATTGTAGAACTCCACGACCTGTTCGAGATTCGTGAACCGGCCGTCGTGCATATAGGGCGCGGTCAGCTCGATATTCCGCAGCGACGGCACTTTGAACTTGCCCATGTCCCCCGCGTTACCCGTGATGCCGCCGATGCCGGTGTCCACGTAGGGAAACTCCAGCCCGTTGTTGTCAATGCCGCCCGTTTGCACAAAATTATCCGTGAGGTGGCAGAGCGCACAGGTGGCGCGGCTGCCGTTTTGCCCGAAGAAGATTTGCCGTCCGGTGTTTTCCTGCGCGGTGAAGTTCGCAAAATTATTCGTCAGGCCAAGGTCATATTTCGATTGCGTCGTGACGATGGAGCGGACGAATTGTGCCAGCGCGCGGGAAATGCGGTTCGTCGTCACGTCGGTTGAACCAAAAGCCTGCGCGAACAGATTGGTGTAAAATGGCTCGGCGGCGAGGCGGTTGGTGAGCGCGCCGAGCGTCATGCCCATTTCAATCGGGTTTTGGATGGGCATTAGCGTCTGGTCTTCCAAGGTGTTGGCGCGTTCATCCCAGAAAAAATGTTTCCGCTGATACCAGCGGGCATTGCTCAAGCCCATGGAATTTCGCGTGCCCACGCTGCCATCGAAACCTACGCTGAACTGGCGCGGGTCGGAAAAACCATGCGCCTGCTGATGGCATGAGGCGCACGCAATCGTCTGGTTCGTCGAAAGCCGACGGTCGTAGAACAGCGCCCGGCCAAGCATCGCACCGGCGTCCGTGTTGGTGTTGTTGGCGGGCGTGTTGTCCTCGGCGAGGATGGGGTTCACGAGAAAATTGGTCGGCAACACCGGCGCGGCGTAGTTGTAATTCGTCGCCGGCAGCTGCAATGCATTCGTGGTCAGGCTGGCGATGTTCTGGCCTGCGCCATCAAAGTAGGCGCGGTAGAAAACACTGTTGCCCGCGCTGTTGGTGTAGCTGCGATGGTAAAGGCCGTTGAACACTTTCAGGCTTTCTACCGTCGTCCAACTGGTGAGGTTGCTGGAACTTTGCATGACCCAGACCTGATTGGCCGCGTTGCTGATGTTCAGGCTGAGTGTGGAGCCACTAGTTTTTGCCAGGTTCAACTGCGCATTGGTGGTGACCCCGGCGGAAACCGTTGAATGATTTAGCGCGAGCATGAAAGTGGCAAGGCTGCGCGCGACGTTCAGGGGGTTGATGGCTTTCATGTTCCTAGCTTGCGCCCGCCTACCTTAAGAGAACATGAAGCTTCCGTCTCCGTGATTGTAACTGGATTGTAACTTTGGCGACGCGATTATCCCGCTATCCTACAAGATATGAATCCGGCAGATTTGTTCGCCCACGAAGAAACCCCCGTTGTCCTCGCAGCGGGCGAAACCCTCTTTCATGCCGGTGATGCGGCGGATTGCATGTTCGTCGTGCTCGAAGGTTCGCTTAATGTCATGCTCGGCGGCAAGGTCGTGGAAAATTCCAAACGCGGCGCGATTCTTGGTGAAATGGCGCTCGTGGACAGCGCCCCGCGCGGCGCGAGTGTCGTGGCCGTGGACGCTTGCAAGCTCGCCAAAGTGGATCAACGTCGCTTTCAACGGCTCATCCAGCAGAATCCTTTCTTCGCCACGCACGTCATGAAAGAACTCGTGGAGCGCATCCGCCAGATGAACCGGTTGCTCGCTGCTGGCTAAGGCGACAGGTAAAACGACCGGTAAAAACGCTGCCTGTAGCTAGCCGCATTCGGGTCCACAAACACGAACGGCGCGATATTCGTCGCCAATGAACTCCAGTTCGTCAGGTTCGTGGACGCCTGCACGACATACTTGGAACCGGCCACACCCGAAACCGTAAAGCTGAACTGCCCGCCGGCGTTAACCGGCGCGCTCAAGCTGGCCGCCAGATTGGTGGTGGTAATGCTCGCCTCGTTGGACAACGGACTCAAGTTACCCGCTGCATCCACCGCCGCCGCCGCAAAATAATACGTCATGCCTGCGGCTAGGCCGGCCACCGTCGTGTTGGTCACCGCGCCCACCGACACGCTGGCCGCGTAAGCGTGGCTGTTGGTGCCATAAAAAATTTTATAACCCGCCAAGCCGGTCGCGGGGCTTGGGTTCCACGCCAGTTGCACTGATTCGCCGGCACCAGACGCCAGCACCGCCGCCGCCGCCACGCCGCCGCTCAACATCCAGCCGACCATTAAAATTTTGAACCAACTGCACTGCATGACTCCCCTCATGCAGCCGGGTTGCCAGCCGGATTCTTTTTGAAAATTTTATGAAGAAATTTTCCTAAAGTTTTTTGGAAAACAAAATCGTCGCGGGAAAAATGGTGTAATCACCTTGCAATCAAAACCTGTCCCAACGAAACCAAAAGTTATTCACAATGCCAGCCATCGCGGAAATTTTTTTGACCGCCACATGCCGCGCGCCGCTGCCGCGCGAGTTTGTCCTGATAAAAGGCAGCGCCGGCAAAACACTGGACGATAGCAGGGCGGAAAACCAATCAGTTCTTGACGGCCTTAGTCGCCGTTATTTTCCTTCGACTTCCTTGACCCGCTGAATCCGCGCGCCGAGTTTTTTTAATTTCTCATCCATCTTCTCGTAGCCGCGATCCAGATGGTAGATGCGGTTCACTTGCGTCGTGCCTTTCGCGGCCATGCCCGCGATGACCAGCGCGGCGCTCGCGCGCAGGTCGCTCGCCATGACGGGTGCGCCGCTCAATGGTTTGCCGCCCTTCACAATCGCGCTCGGCCCTTCGATCTCGATGTCCGCACCGAGACGCGCCAGCTCGCTGACGTGCATGAAGCGCGATTCAAAAATCCGCTCGGTGATGATGCTGATGCCCTTCGCCTGCACCAGCAACGCCATCATCTGCGCCTGCACGTCGGTCGGAAAACCGGAATAAGGAAGCGTCGTGATGTCCACGGGTTTCAAAGCGCCCTTGCGCCGGGAAACCAAATCCGCGCCGCGCCTTTCGACCGACACGCCCGCCTCGCCCAGCTTGTCGATGACCGCGCGCAGATGTTCGGCCCGTGCGCCCTTCAAAGTGATTTCGCCATTCGTCGCGCCAGCAGCGATTAAGAACGTTGCCGCCTCGATGCGGTCGGGAATGACCTCGTGTTCCGCGCCGTGGAGTTTTTTGACGCCTTCAATCGTGACCGTCGGGCTGCCCGCGCCGGAAATTTTCGCGCCCATCGCGTTCAGGAAATTCGCCACGTCCACAACTTCCGGCTCGCAGGCCGCGCTTTCGATGACCGTGATGCCGTCGCCGAGCGCGGCGGCCATCATGATGTTCGCCGTGCCGAGCACCGTCGGGCCGGCGCGCCCGCCGAGGAACATGGAATTGCCGGTAATTTTTTTGGCTGTCGCGTCAATGTAGCCGCCCTCAATTTTGATCTTGCAGCCGAGCGCCTGAAAACCTTTCAAGTGCAAATTAATTGGCCGAGCGCCGATGATGCAGCCGCCGGGCAGAGAAATCCGCGCCTTCTTCAAACGCCCCAGCAGCGGCCCGGCGATGCAGATGGAGCCGCGCATTTTGCGGACGAGATCGTAGTCCGCGTAGCCTTTGATTTTTTTGGCGTGAACGGTGACGGTGCCGTTCTCAAACTTGGCGGTCGCACCGAGCGATTCGAGGATCTTCACCATGAACCGCGTGTCGCTCAAGTCCGGCACGCGGCGGATGATGCACGGCTCGTCCGTGAGGAGCGTCGCTGCGAGGATTGGGAGCGCGGCATTTTTACTGCCGCTGATTTCCACCGTGCCGCGCAACGGCACGCCGCCTTTGATCAAAAATGAGTCCATAAAAAAATTGTTATTGAGACACGGATTTCACGGATTAGCACGGATTCAATCGGTAAAAATCCTTGCAATCCGTGTCAAAAATCATCTATGTCGCGCGATTAAAATTCGAGCGCGGTGAGAGTAGTCCTCTCGCACGGCTTCGACAATCCACTTTTCACTTTCGAAGAGATTTTTTATCGCGTCGGCCTGGCCGTCACCGAATTCCAGCATAATTTTGCCATCGGGCTTGAGGAACGCTTTGGCTTCAACGGCCAACCGGCGATAAAAATCTAATCCATCGGCACCGCCATCCAGAGCTGCGCGCGGATCGAAATCGCGAACTTCGGGCTGCAGCGTCTCGATTTCCGCCGAAGCGATGTAAGGCGGATTGCTGCTGATCAAATCAAATAGCACGTTGCCCGGCAGAGCGGCAAACCCATCGCCGTGAAAAAATTCTATCCGCTCCGCGCCCTTGTTCGCTGCCGCATTTTGTTTTGCGAGCGCCAGCGCTTCGGCTGAGAGATCCAGCGCGGTGATTTTTGCCGCCGGACATTTCACCGCCAGCGCAATCGCGATGCAGCCCGTGCCGGTGCCAAAATCCAGCGCCGAGACGGGTGACGAGTGACATGTGGCGAGAAAAGTCCAACCGAGTTCCGCGAGCAGTTCCGTTTCCGGGCGCGGCACAAGTGCGTGGCGGTTCGCAATGATTTCACAGCCGCAAAATGAGGCTGAACCCGTGATGTGCTGTAATGGTTCGCGCTGGCCGCGTCGCTTGATGAGTTCACGTAAGCCGTCCGTTTCTGCTGCCGTCAGGGCGCGTTCGAAATTAAGATACAATTTCATGCGCGGCATTTGGAGCAGATGCGCGAGCAGCAGTTCCGCATTCAGACGCGAGGATTCCACGTTTTTTTTGCCGAGAAAATCCGCGCTTTTTTGAATCGCTTCGAGAACGGTCACGCGAAGAAATTAAACCGTCGCCGCCGGCCGCGCCAGCCTGCTTGTGGCGGTCGCGGAACTATCAGCGCAACTCGACGAGCGCGTTGACAAAGTTCCAGTTCTCTTGCAATTGCTCGTCGTAGGTTTCCATGTGTTGCTTGCTGATGCCGAGCACGTTCATGGCGTTTTGGAGAATGACATCGTTGGGGTTCAGGCCGTCCGCCGGATGCTCGAAGAGGTGGGACAGCGCGTTGCCCGTGCAAACGCAGGCGGCGAGCTTTTGCGCCGGGCCGGCGGCGGCGGGCTGATGGTGAAACCGCACACTCGCTACGAGCGGTGGCGGCAGGTTCCAATTTTCCATCAGGCAGGCACCGACCTCGGCGTGGGTAAAACCATACGCGGCTTTTTCCGCTTGTAATACGGCGATGGATGAACCGTTGGCGGCCGCGAGCAGTTTCCCATATTCCGCGCCCTTGGCCTTGGCGAGCACCACGCGACCGATATCGTGCAGCAGACCGGCGGTGAACAGCAGGTTGTTATCAAGCTCCCGATCTTCGGCGACAAATTTGCAGCCGAACGCCGTGGTGAGGCTGTGTTTCCAAAGCAAGGCCACATCCACGCCGGAGGTCGGCGGCACCTTGAATGCCTGGTTGCCACTGACTGCCGCGACGAGCGCAAAAATGGTTTGGAAGCCTACGCGGCCGATGGCTTCCGGCACGCTGGCGACAGGTTCTGCGCCGCGAAAATAAGCGCTGTTGCAATAGTGCAGCAGCTTGCCGGTCAGGACGGGTTCGAGTGCGATGAGTTCGCCGACTTCCTCCAGCGTGGTCTGTTCGTTGTTCAACGCGGCCAGCACCTTGGGCAAAACCTGCGGCGCGGGCGGCAGGTCTTTGACTTCGCGTAATAATTTATAGATAGCTTCCATGCTCAATCTGGCGGCGAGGCGACACCGCCATTTCTTATCGGCTGGAATGGCTGAAGCTGCAACTCACGCGCCATGCCCAAGATTATTTTCCGGCCACGCCCTGAAGATAGGCCAGAATCAACTCCGGCAAATCGCGGCTGTAACCGCCCTCCAGCACACTAAACATGGGCACGCCTAGTTTGCCCAACGACTGGCCGAGCCAGTGGAAATCTTCCGCGAGCAATGGGCCGTCCGCCAGCGGGTCGCGGGCGTAGGCGTCGAAACCGGCGGATACGGCGATCAGATCGGGGCGGAAATGTTTCAAGTCGTCCAGCGCGTGAACGAGCTTGGCGCGGTAGGTTTCCCGCCCGGCGGCAGGCCAAACGGGGTAATTAAAGCAGTTTCGGCCAATGCTGGTTGCGCCGGTATTGGGATAGGCGGGATGTTGGTGAACGGAAAAAAATTCAATGCCCGGTTGGTTCAGCAAAATGTCTTCGGTGCCGTTGCCGTGATGCACGTCAAAATCAAAAACGGCGACCCGCTTCGCGCCGGTGGCCGTCGCCGCGAGCGCAGCGATGGCGATGTTGTTCATGTAGCAAAAGCCCATGGAATGTTCGCGTGTGGCGTGGTGACCGGGCGGACGCATGAGGCTGAACGCACTTTTTCCTTCGCGCGCCAGCCGCAGTGCATCCAGGGCCGCGGCGACCGAGGCGCGGGCGTGATGGGCGATGCCGTCAAAATACGGCGTGTCGTTGTCAAAATCTTCCGGTGTTTCAAGCCGGGCGAGCAACTGCGGCGTGTGGGCGCGGAGAATGGGTTCATCGCTCACATGGGTCGGAGTTTGCCACGTCAGAGCCAATTCGGTTTGCTTGCGCAACAATTCGACCGTGGCCGTGATGCGCTGCGGGCGTTCGGGATGACCGGCGCGCGAGTATTCCGCGCAATGTTCGTCAGTGATGATGATCACGCGAAAAATTTAACCAAGAATGACGGCGAAGGAACGTGAATTTTATTTCAACGGAACGCCGCGTTATTTTACATCGCCGGGTTGCGCGGAAATTTGGCAAACGGCAGCCGCGCACCGCGATATTGCGTCTGGTCGGCGCGGATGGGAATCGGCGGCAAAAAAACTGCCGCACCACTGGCGGCCACGAGGTCGTCTTGATCAATACCGTCGCCGCTCACGCCGATGGCACCGATGAGAATTCCGTTGCGATACAGCGGAAAGCCGCCGGGGAAAATCGTGATGCCGTTCGGCAGGTTGGGATTCACGTTCGTCGAAGTGGTGAAGACCGCGCCGTTCACGGGATTGGTCGCCGTAAATGCGGTCGGCGTGATGATGGAAAAGCGTTCCTGCATCCCGAAAAATAATCCGGGCGCCGTGCCGTTGATGCCGGGCGGATACAAACTTTGCGCGAGAAAGCCGACGGTGCGCGCGGAGTAAGCGCGGTTCGTCGCGGAAAAGAAAACTGCCGTGCGAGCCTTTTGCACCGACACATCCCAACTAAACCGCGTCGTGTCCGGCGAGGTGCAAAACGTTCCTAGCACCGTCGGCGGCACGCCGTTGGAATTGGGATTGTTGACAACGGTGATGAAGACTTGCATCGCCACACCGCGCGGCAGACGAATCCCGGCGCGCGTAGTGCGGGCACGGTTCGCGGCGGTGGCGAGGATGTTGGAGACTTCAAGTTCCGTGAGCCGCGCCGCGCCGTTGATAGTGTCATTGTTCGGGTCGGCGTCGTGCAGCAGCGGATCGTCGGTGATGGGTTGGCGCAATTCGCCGGTGACGCCGCCCATCGTTTTCACCGGATAATTAAATGGCGTGGGTGAGGCGATGAGCGTGTAGGGCGAAATATTTTCCCCCGGCAAATTACCGAACGAAATCACTGCGCCGAGGCTGGTGGAACTTTCGATATATTCCAGCCGGAGTCCCGCGACCAGAGCTTCGGAGCCGAAAATTTTCGGCGACGGCGCAAATCCAATTTGTCCCGCGAGCGCCGCGTCTTCATCGCTGTCGGCATTGGCGATGAGGGTTGGCGAAATTCCCAAGGGCGAAACGCCGTTGCCCGCCACACCGATGCCGCCGACGAGCGTGCCGTTTTTGTAGAGCGGCAGGCCGCCGGGCGTGCCTTCGAGGCCGCCGGTGATGGGCAAAGGCGGCGCGATGGTGTTGGTCGCGGGCGAACAACCGTAGTTGGTGACACTGCCGGGCGCCTTGTATTTGTTAATGTCGGAAAACGCGAGCTGCGAAAAATTCACGCCCACGAGCGGCCCGGGCGGTGTGTTGTCCGCGACTGGCGGAAAATGTTGCTGCACGATGAAGCCGGCGGTGCGCGTGGAAAACGCGTTTTGCCCGCTGCTCAAAAACGCCGCCGTGCCCGCCTTGGCGACGGCTTCGCCGATGAGCGTGTCGTTGGTCGAAAGATTCGTGTTCACCGCCCACACGCCGAGCACCCAGCCTTCGCGGTCGGTCACGGCGACGACGGCATTGGTCTTGAGCGGCGCGGGAAGATTGGTGGCGCGGCTGACGGCCTGCGCGATGATTTGCTGCACGTCGGCCAGCGTGAGCGGCTGCGCGGACGCGGGACGCGCCACGAACAGGGCGAAAAACAAAATTGCAAAAATTCTTTTCACCGAGCGAAAGCTTAAGCGGATGATTTTTGAAAACAACAACTTCTTCTGTCAGCCCGCCATCTGTCCGCGGGTGACGCCGAGCTGGTTGAACAATCTCAATTCACTCCAGAGCGCCGTGCCCGTTATTTCGCCACGCAAAAGCGCTCGGTATTTGGCAATGGTTTTCTCCACGTCATCCGGCGATTCATTCAAAAATTCCACGCGGAAATTTTTCACGCCAAGTGCAAGCAGCCGTTCCACAAATTCTGCGCCGGTCTGCGCCTGCGAATTAAAAACGGTGTTGCGGCAGCCGGCATCGGCCTTGAGCGGATGCTGCGCGCCAGTGCGGTCGCGCAGTTTCACTTCGTG
>CAIKKJ010000037.1 GCA_903827955.1 uncultured Verrucomicrobia subdivision 3 bacterium | reverse complement strand
TCGCGCGCCTCGAAAGAATTGCTGGAGCGCGACCCCGACAATCACTTGCTCGCGCGCGGGCCTAAGACACGTTTACTCGCTGAGGAAATCCGCGATGGCGCGCTCGCCGCGAGTGGGTTGCTCGTGACAAACATCGGCGGGCCGAGCGTGAAGGTCTATCAGCCCGAAGGTTTGTGGGAGCAGTCCGGCACGGGCGCGAAGTTCACGCAGGATCACGGCACGAATCTGTATCGCCGCAGTCTCTACACGTTTTGGAAACGCACCTCGCCGCCGCCGAACATGCTGACCTTTGACGCCGTGACGCGCGAAGTCTGCACCGCCAAACGCGAGACGACCGCCACACCGTTGCAGGCGCTCGTGCTGTTGAACGACCCGCAATTCCTCGAAGCCGCGCGCGTGCTCGGCGAAAAATTGCTGAAGGAATTTCCTAGCGACGTGAATGCCCGTGCTAAAGTTGCGTTCAAAAAATTGATTGGCCGTGCGCCGGATGAAATGGAAACAAAAATCCTCACCCAGATTTTTGCCGAGCAGAAAGATTTGTTTGCAAAGGATGAGGTCGCTGCAAAAAAATTGCTCGCGACGGGCGAATCTAAATTTGATGACAAGTTGCCGCCCGCTGATTTCGCGGCGACGACGCTGATGGTGAACGCCATCATGAACTTTGATGAGTTTATCGTGGAGCGATGATATGACAAAAAATTTGCCGACAAGGTTGACCGTTGACTCTCCCTCACCCCGGCCCTCTCCCGCTGGGAGAGGGAGAAACGCTCCCAGCGCTTTGGCAAAACCACGGTGGTCAGCGGCTCGAAATATTTGCGCGAATAGCCAATCAGCCAACTGCTGTTCCCTCTCCCCGAGGGAGAGGGTCAGGGTGAGGGAGAACGCAGCGAATATATTTGGTCAGAATAAAAGTCAGGCGCTTCGTTCACGCGGCGGCGTCTTGGACTGCGGCGGGAAGCGGAGCGCCACGCCGCTTTTGCACGGGCGAGACGGTTGGAATTTTTTCACGCGTCCTGTGCGCTCGAAAGCGGTGTCAGCCCTGTTACCCCCAGCCACCGCACTCCAAGACCTCGCGGACATTTGTTTCACGCTTCACTCATCACGCATCATTTTATGAATTCCATTTGCACCGGCCCGTTGCCCGCTGCTGGCCTTTCGCGGCGCGCGTTCTTGAACCGCTTTGGTCTCGGCCTTGGCGGCATTGCGCTGGCGAACATGATGTCGCCCACGGATGTGCTCGCGGCACTGGCGAATGGTGGTGCGGACAAAGGCATCCTTAACGGTCAGTTCCATTTTCCGCCGACGGCGAAGCGCGTGATTTATCTGTTCATGGCGGGCGGACCGTCGCAGATGGAGACGTTTGATTACAAGCCGCTGCTCAACCAGCGCAACGGCGAGCAGCTTCCAGATTCGGTGCGCGGAACGCAGCGACTCACGGGCATGTCCGGCAATCAATCGTCGCTGCCGCTTGCGGGATCGCAGTTCGGTTTCAAGCAATATGGCAAAAACGGAACGTGGGTGAGCGATCTCTTGCCGCACACGGCGAAAGTCGTGGACGATTTGTGCATCGTGCGCTCAATGTTCACCGAGGCCATCAATCACGATCCGGCGATCACGTTTTTTCAGACCGGCTCGCAGCTTTCCGGTCGCCCGAGCATAGGCTCCTGGATTCACTACGGCCTCGGCAGCGACAACGAAAATCTCCCCGCGTTCGTCGTGCTCATCACCCCGGGCAAGGTGGACCAGCCGCTCTACGCGCGCTTGTGGGGCAGCGGTTTTCTGCCGTCGCAACATCAGGGTGTGCAATTCCGCAGCGGCAAGGAACCGGTTTTGTATTTGAATAATCCTGAAGGTGTCTCGTCGCAGAGCCGGCGCGCGTTGCTGGATCGCGTGAATGAACTCAATTCTCACGCCGCGCAAACGTTAGGCGATAGCGAAGTGGACGCGCGCATCGCGCAATACGAGATGTCCTACCGCATGCAAACGAGCGTGCCGGAGGTGATGGACATGAGTAACGAGAAGCCGGAGACGTTTGAGATGTATGGCCCCGACTCGCGCAAGCCGGGGACGTTCGCGGCAAACTGTCTGCAAGCGCGGCGGCTCGCGGAGAAGGGCGTGAAATTTATTCAGCTTTATCACCAAGGCTGGGATCAGCACGGCGATTTGCCGAAAGGAATCAAGAACCAGTGCCGCGAAACTGACCAAGCCAGCGCCGCGCTCATCATGGATTTGAAACAGCGTGGCATGCTCGACGACACGCTCGTCGTGTGGGGCGGCGAATTCGGGCGCACGGCATATTCGCAGGGCAAGCTCACGGCGGACAATTACGGGCGCGACCATCATCCGCGCTGCTTCAGCTTGTGGATGGCGGGCGGCGGCGTGAAGCCCGGCTACGTCCACGGCGAGACGGATGACTTTGGTTACAACATCACAAAGGACGGCGTTCACGTGCACGATTTTCAGGCGACGCTGTTACGTTTGATGGGCGTGGATCACGAACGGCTGACGTATCTTTTCCAAGGCCGCCGCTTCCGGCTGACGGATGTGCACGGGCAAGTTGTGCAGGCGTTGCTCGCGTGACGCATCGTTGTAGCGGCGGTCTGTGACCGCCGTGCGGCTGGCTAAAAGATTGCCCCAACGGCGTTCACAGAGCGCCGCCACAGTTCTTCGCGAAAACAATTTTCCATTTCCCGCCGCGCTGCTTTCGCCTAGCCTGCCGCCATGAATTTCACCGTCGCTGAATTGTTCGACCTCGCGCAAACGGAACACGCCGCAATTTTTGAAGGCTGCCACTACGCGTGGGAGGCGCTCAAAAAAATCGAGCCTTACCTCGCCAAAGTTCCGCGCCCAAAAACACCGACGCGTTTTCCCGGCGCGAGCATCGGTGAACGCGTCATCATCGGTGCGGGCACGATTGTCGAGCCGGGCGTGATGATCAAAGGTCCGGCCATCATTGGGAAAAATTGCCAGATCCGGCACAACGCCTACCTCCGCGAGAACGTTCTCATCGGCGACGGCTGCGTGGTGGGCAATGCTTCCGAACTCAAGAATTCCCTGCTCTTCAACGGCGCGCAAGTGCCGCATTACAATTACGTCGGCGACTCCATTCTTGGCCACAAGGCGCACCTCGGCGCGGGCGTGAAAATTTCCAACGTGAAATTATTTCCCGGCAACATCGAGGTGGAAGTGGAGGGCGTGCCGCGCGACACCGGCCTGCGGAAGTTTGGCGCATTGCTGGGCGACGGCGCGGAAGCCGGCTGCAACGCCGTGCTGAACCCCGGCAGCATCCTCGGGCGCGGCGCGGTGGTTTACCCGAACGTCTTCTGGCGCGGCATCCTGCCGGCGAACATGATTGCGAAGAACAAGGCCGAGATTGAAGTGGTGGTTAAGAGGTCGAGGTAAGGCCAGTTAAACCCATCGCCTTCGCAAAAAAACAAAAAGGGCGACCCAGTCTTGGGTCGCCCATGTAAAGTCAATGCAGTGCGGATTTATTTCCCCGCTTCCGTCGGCAATTTCGATTCGTTCCAGCCATCAATGCCGGCGGGCATGTGCTTGATGTTCGTGTAACCCAGCTTTTGCGCCGCCTTGGCCGCGCGCAGATACGCCGGGCAATGCGGGTTGCCGCAATACGCGATGATGAGCGCATTTTTATCCGCCGGCAAACTGGCCACGAGGTTCTTCTGAATGGCCGTCCAGCTCAACGCGCCCGGCACATGGCCGGCCTTGTAGGAATCGGGACTGTTGGCGTCAATGATCACCGCCGATTTGGCGTTGGCGGCGGACAGCACATCGGCCGTGCTGATGTCGGCGAATTCACCGGCGTAAACGGTGGCGGTCAACAGCGTGGCGGCGAGGAGGGCGAAGATTTTTTTCATATAGTTATTTTAATGGATGGTTTGGTTGTGCAGCTATTGGAACAGAAACCGACCCAAACGTTCAATCACAATCCGAACCGGCGAACCGCTCGCCCCAACCAAGCCGTCCGAAGGTTGCTACCGCGCCAACGGCCAAAGCCTCGCAGCCTCCGGCAGACAAATTGATGTGATTACCAGCCAGCGCGTGACCTGAAAAACCATTTTCGACACCTCGGCAGCTCCTTTCGACGCCTCGAAACGTGCTTTCGAGACCTCAAATCTTCCATTTGAGCCGTCGGCCGGCTTGTTTGACGCCTCGAACCTTGCATCCGACGCGTCGGACCTTTGATTTGACGTCTCGAACGTTCGGTTCGACGCATCGGTAAGCCCGTTCGACGCAACGAATGTTCCTTTCGACGTCTCGAAAACCCTTTTCGACGCGTCAAAAATCATTTTCGATGTCATGGAAATCGGTCAAAACCCCTCGTTTTTGACGAAAAACGCCTGAAAACCGCTGAAAATGGCAAAAATCACCTCTTTGACCGCGAAAACTGCCGGCAGGACGCCAAGGGTGGGCGTGGTTAACGCATGCACTCCGACCCGCCGCGAGCGCCGGAGGCGCGGCATAGTTGTAGAGCGCCGCCCGCAAAATGATAAAGCCCCGTCAGAGGCGGCATGGTGGCCGTGCGTCAGCACCGGGAGATGTCGTATCCAAATGAAAAGCGGCGGAGGGCCGCCGCAGTCCAAGACGCGGCGCGTTCACAATGACACCCACAGTCGCGAAGCGTCTTGGAGTGCGCCAGTCCTCTGGCGCTTTGGAAAGCTGTCGCTCCTGACGGAGCTTGAAATTCTTGGCGCTGGGTTTCTACAAAGATGGCGCGCCGACGGCGCAGCGGAATAGTCCGAAATTATTAAGTCATTCAATCCTGCGACGACGCGCAGCGGCCACGCCGGTTACTTGCTGGGTGGCTTGGCTATTAGAGGTAACAGCTCAGACTCCGCACATTTTTCTGCCGCCCAAAATGCTTCCCAATAATTTTCCTCGTAGTTGGGGTGATCAAAGTCAGGACGTCCTTTTTTCATTGGCAAGCCGTTCTTGATTAAAAAATCTTCAAACTCATCACCTGAAAAAATAAACTTCTTTTTTATGTGGCCACAATGAATGTAAGCGCTGCCAGCATCCCCCGAATTCGGGTCGCCATAAGTAACCAAAAAGAAAAGGTTAGGATATTTTTTTGAAATCATCCGAAAGTGACTGAACCCTTCGTCGGCACACACCTGAAAATAATACCGTTTGTGAAACCAGCGATTAAGCACACGAACCATTCTTTGGGAATTTAGCTTTACGGTTTCGCCGTAAAGCATGTCGTCGGTGAAGATTTGAAACCGGCGTGAGCGTGTTTGGCGCGAAAATGTAGCCAAAGCTGCCTTTGTTCCAGCTACTACCAACCGAACATTGCACCAATTTGACATGGCGATAGAAATTAAATGCGGGTTTTGCCCTGCCGCTCCAACTCCATCAAAGCACGAAGGCCGCGGTAGAAACATTCTTTGCGATAGAATAATTCCCATTCGCGGATGAAGTTTGCGGCATCAAGTTTTCCAGCCTTCAAAAGTTTAGCTAGTTCTTGCTCGCGTTTTTTGCGGGATTCACGAGAGCGATCAATCCACGCAGGCGGGATGTTTGCGCCTTCCTCCCTTAAGGCGAGGTAAGCAAGAAATATGTTTCCCTCAGTTGAATCAAATAATGTGGCTTCTCTTGGCATGGTGTTTTCCTTTCTTGGTTATCTGTCTTGAGGTTTCGCGCTTATTTCTTTTTCCCATGCACCTTCGCCGCGACTTTCAGGCGCAGGCCGTTCAAGCGGATGAAGCCGGTGGCGTCGTCCTGGTTGTAGGCCTTGGTCGGGTCGGCTTCCATCGTGGCGATGTGCGGATTGTAGAGGCTCACCGGGGATTTGCGACCGCTGACCATGATGTTGCCCTTGTAGAGTTTCACGCGCACCGTGCCGGTGACGTTCTTCTGCGATTCCTCGACGTAGGCCTGCAACGCGAGGCGTTCGGGCGCATACCAGAAACCGTTATAGACGAGCTCGGCATACTTCGGGATGAGCGCGTCGCGCTGGTGCATCACTTCGCGGTCCATCGTGAGCGATTCCATCTGGCGATGCGCGAACAGCAGGATCGCGCCGCCGGGCGTTTCATACACGCCGCGCGATTTCATGCCGACGAACCGGTTCTCCACCATGTCCACACGACCGACGCCGTGTTTGCCGCCGATCTTGTTCAACGCTTTCATCACGCCGAGCGGATTGAGTTTCTTGCCGTTGACCGCGACGCAATCGCCTTTCACGAAATCGAGTTCGACAAATTCGGGCTTGTTCGGCGCGTCTTCGGGCAGGCAGGAAAGCGTGGTGAAATAGCTGCGGTTCTTCAGGTCGTAGGAATCAAACCACGGGTCTTCGAGAATGCCGGCTTCGTAGGAAATGTGCAGAAGGTTGCGGTCCATCGAATACGGTTTCTTGGCGCTGGCCTGCACGGGAATCTTGTGCTTGGCGCAATAATCAATCATCTCCTGCCGTCCGGGGAATTCGCTGCGATAGCGTTCGTCGCGCCACGGGGCGATGACCTGCAAATCCGGCGCAAGCGCGGCGGCGGTGAGTTCGAAGCGGACTTGGTCGTTGCCTTTGCCGGTCGCACCGTGCGCGATGGCGTCGGCCTTTTCTTTCTTCGCGATCTCGACCATGCGCTTGGCGATGAGGGGACGCGCAATGGACGTGCCGAGAAAATACTGACCTTCGTAAATCGCCCCGGCGCGCAGCATGGGGAAGATGAAGTCGCGGGCGAATTCTTCCTGCAAGTTGTCGATGTAAATCTTGGAAGCGCCGGTCTTGATGGCTTTGGCTTCGAGGCCATCGAGTTCTTCTTCCTGCCCGATGTCGGCGCAGAAGCCGATCATCTCGGCGTCATATTTTTCTTTGATCCAGGACATGAGCACCGAGGTGTCCAGTCCGCCAGAGTAAGCTAAAACGATTTTCATGTGGCGCATATTAAACTGCGAAGCGCCCCGAAACGCAAAATGGAAATTATTTTAACCACTCACCGGGGACGATAACCGTTAATCAAAAAACACCAGCGATGTTTTGCGACAATCAGCAGCTCAAGGTTTTTTTAGCCGGAAGAAGGCGTTGGTGTTGCCCGCGCCGTTGGTGACGCTGAAAGTTTTTGTGCCGCTGACATCCACGATGCCAGACGTGACAGGCGACCATTGAATCGGCGGTTGCAGCGAGACGGTTTTTTCCAGCGTGAAAAATGTCGCCGCGCTCGGCCACGAAACGCTCGTCGTGGTCGCGTCACCACCGCCTCCGCCAGCGACGCTCTTGGCGACGACGAGCGACGGACTGGCGACGCCGTTCGAGACGATGCCGATGCCGGCGGAAAATTCCGAGGAGTTGCCGCTCGCGTCCGTGGCGGTGGCGGTGATGACGAAATTGGTGTCCGGCGTGGTGGCGATGGCGGCGGTGAAATTTGCGTTGCCGCTGCCGTCAGTCGCGATGTTTGTCGAGCCGAGGAAAATTTTTCCTTCGGGAATGTTTGTGGCGTCCCACGTTGGCGTGGCGAAAAATTCCACGCGATAATTCGCGCCAGCCTGCGAGTTCAAGCTGCCCTGCACGGTGAGCGCGCTGAAGGTGATGCTCGCGCTGGTGAGCACGGGAAAGTTTTGCAAGTTATTCGCGCCGGTGTCGGCATCGAGCACGTCGTTCGTGCTGATGCCGACCGGGTAAAGGTCAATGCCCAGTCCGCCGTTGTCGTAGATGCTGTTGCCGGAAATTTCATTTTGCACCGCCGTCGTTGCGGTGACTTCCACGCCCGCGCCGGTGTTATAGAAAATGGTGTTGGCTTGGCCGGCGCTCAAACCGCCGATGCGGTTCGTGCCGCCGCTGATGGTGATGCCGGCATAGGCGTTTCCCAAAGGCCGAGTGCCCGTGGCATCCGTGCCGATAAGATTGTTTTCCACCACAGTGCTGATAGCGCCGTTGCCGAGATTGATGCCGTTATTGCGGTTATTCACGATGAGATTGCCGAGAATTTTCGTGCCGCTAGCGGAGCTGACATTGATGCCGTCGTAAAGGTTGCCGAGGTCATATTGGCCGCTGACGTCGGAGCCGATGTAGTTTCCTTGGATGGTGTTATTCGGTCCGCTGACGGTGATGCCGTTGCCCGCTGCTGCTGTGGTTGCGCTGACAATGTTACGCGTCGCGCTGGTCGCACCGCCGATGAGAATGTTGCTGCAACC
>CAIKKJ010000036.1 GCA_903827955.1 uncultured Verrucomicrobia subdivision 3 bacterium | reverse complement strand
TTTGCGCCGACGATGAAACTGCCCACAAGATGGCCGTTACAAAAATGGGAAATTTCCATTGCATGATATTCTGATTCCTTGGCGTTTGTAGCCGCGAGCACTCGAGGGCATAAGTTCGGTCTTCACGGCCGTTGGAGCGTGACGCTCATCAAGCCGATCACGACTTCGTTGGCGAGGGCACGAACAGTAAGCGATTTTAGCTCCTTCGCCGGATTGAGCCTGACATCCAGAACCGTGGCAGCGCCTCCTGCCACTGTCCGCCGACTGCTTTGGCATGCAGCGAGATCAAGCAGACGAATGTCGCCTGTCTTTAGATCCACGCGCACCGGAAAACCGCCTTCGCGCCGAAAGGCGAAATTATCGACAAAGTAGTCTTGATCAATCGGCCACCAGGTAGTGGGATTTTCGAGTGCAAGCCGCGCCGTCGTGCCGTCGGTATAGGTGACGACAATCTCGCCGTTATCGATCCGGCTTTGCAAAGCCCACGTTGAACCGGCCATTAGCAAGTAAATTTTAGCGGCGCGGCCAGAAAGCGGCACTGTGAGTTCTCGTGGGAAGTTGTCCCACTGCGAAACAAAGGCAACGTTCGGTGCGCCCGCCTCGCTGGGCGTGGCAAGTGGCACGCCGTTGGGCAGATTGATGCAACCACCGCTTTTCTTTGCGGCACTGCGCAAACCAGAGTCATCCACTGCAAACTCTGCTGCAGGCCCAGTCCAGAAGCCAAAACCGGTCTTCGGCACGCCCAAAGAAACATATGCCGGGCGCGGGCTGACATATTCGTGGCTGAAAATCTGAGAGACTTGGTCGTTGAAAATTTCCGCAAGCGGCACCGGATCGAGTTTTCCCGAAGGACCGACGCGCTTGGTCCAGTCCGTGGTGAAAACTTGCGGCGCGAGCAAGCGCTGCGCGCGGACTTCGAGTGTCAGCGGCTGCCACCAACTGAGCTTGCCTTGGGAAACGCGCGCAAAAACTGTGCGATGTCCTGTTGCGCCTATCACCGTCCCGCGCAAAATCGCGCCGGAGAATTGGGAATCGCGCAGTGCGCCTTGCGGATCCACAATTTCAGTGATCGTCGCACCGGCATTGGCCTTGAACACGGTGCCGGCCTTTACGGTCGTTTCGGCCGGGGCAATGGCCGGAAACTTTCCGCGCCATGTGATGACCACGGCATGTTCTGCCGCGGCAGGTGCTACGATTTCGACTTTGGGCATGCCAACGGAATCGGCGAGGTCGTGCCATGCGACGGCTTGGCCGTTGACCGTCACCGCGCCAATGTCGTCCCGACGCGCATTTACTTGGAGTCGCAATACCACCGGGCGGGTAAGATGCGAATGAAACGTGTATTGATCCATCTCACCCTTGCGCACAAACACAAAATCGAAGTCCGGATGATGTATTCTGGCGTTGTTCCAGTCGGCAGGAAACCCGGGACGCAGACGCACCTCTCCGGCGAGCAAGTCCGGCATAACACCAAACACCCCTTCGACGACGGTGCGCGAAAGTGTGCCAATCCCGTCGCCGAAGTCGCGCTGCGACTCACGACGATTGGCATCGAACCATGTGCACATGCCGACATTGCCCGGACAGATCCCGACAAACATACTGTCAAGCAGCGCGCCTTTGAGGAGCGGATAGGCAGCTTCCGCACGACCCGCTTCCCACATAGCGAGCGCAGTGTGCGCGGTTTCGGCCAGCACGACGTTGTTGATGGACCACGCGTAGGGCATCCAAGTCGTGGTCGCGATGGTGTGATTTCCCGTCGGCACTCCGACCCCACGCAGCGGAAAATGAGGCAGTTCGGTATCCACTTGGCGGGTCATCTGCCAAGCTTCGAGCGGCGAAGGCACTTCGGAATCGAGCGTGTGGTAAAATGTCCACGCGGCGGCACTCGGGTGGACGAGCTGCGAGCCGACGAGATCTTTCCATTCAGCAAACCAGCCGCGGTCCTTCAGCCAGAGTTGTTCGCGCATCGCACGTTCGATCAGCGTCGCCTCGTGCTCATAAATCGTTGGATCAACGCCGATGAGCCTCGCCACCTTTGCGGCCATGCGGTTGTGGTAAACGTTGAAGGCGGTCGCATGCGTGGCGCCGCCGCCATTGTAGCTGAGGGCATCGCTCGCCCAAATACAGCAATACGCTTCGTAAAGCGGCAGCTTCTCCGGCCCATATTCGCGGCGAAACAGACGCCGCTCCCAAGCGAGATGCCGCTCGAGCACCGGCCAGATTTTTCGCGCGTAGTCGAGATCCCCGGTCCAAAGCAGATGACGAAAGATGGCGTCAACCCCGATCAGATTCATATCGTAGTGTGATCTTGTGAGGTCACCGTTGGAGTGCAGCGCGGTCTCGTTCCGTGCGAGATTGGCCGAGGCTTCCGCCGGCGGAATCGTGTCCGCGATCGGATCGCTGTTCTGACGCGCAGCATAACCGTCGAAGTGCGCGCGCGTCCGTTCGTGCCAGCCAAGCGCATCTCCCGCGTAGCTGACGCGCCAGCCGAGCAGTCGAACGCGCCACGCGACGCCGCCATGCAAATACGCCAACTGCCGATCGTCCCAGACACCGTCGGCGGCAATGTTCAAAGCGGACACCCCCGCATCCAAAAACGGGTCGGGCGTCTGCACGCTTACGCGCTCCGCGATCGCCCGGCGCTCGGCTTCGGCGCGTTCGAAGACGCCGGGAATTTCCGCCGCCTTCCAGATCGCTGGAGCACTCCCCGGACCCGATTTGATTT